>CAYWND010000183.1:0-6154 GCA_964459085.1 uncultured Oceanibium sp.
TGGCCTATTCCTCGATCTCTCACATGGGGTTCGTGCTGATGGGTCTGGCCGCCGGGTCGGCGCAGGGCGCCGAGGCGATGCTGATCTACCTGGCGATCTATGTGGTGATGAATGTGGGCGTCTTCGCCTTTATCCTGAATATGGAGCGGGACGGCGCGGCGGTGCTGGAGATTGGCAGCCTGGGGATGTATTCCCGGGTGGAACCCGGGCGCGCCCTGTGCCTGGCGATCCTGATGTTCAGCCTGGCTGGGCTGCCGCCTTTGCTGGGGTTCTGGGGCAAGTTCTTTGTCCTGACCGCAGCGGTCGAGGCTGGGTTGGTCTGGTTGGCGGTGGCGGGTGTCATCGCGTCGGTGATCGGGGCGTTTTATTACCTGCGCATCGTCTACATCATGTATTTCGGGGACGAGGTGCAGCCGCTGACGGGTAGCATTCCGTTCGTCCACTACGTCTTTCTGGGTGCGAGTGCCGCGGTGATGGTGCTGGGCATCGTGAACCTCTTTGGCATCGAGGGGCTGGCGGCCTCGGCGGCCGAGGCGCTCGTCAATTGACGATCCCCCGGACCGTTCTGGAGACGATCGACAGCACCAACGCGGAAGCGATGCGCCGGGTGCAATCCGGCACCGAGCAGCCTTTTTGGCTGCTCGCGCGGACGCAGTCCGCGGGCCGCGGGCGCCGCGGCCGTGCCTGGGCGTCGTGCGGCGGCAACCTCCATGCCTCGTTGGCGCTGAGGGTCGAGGACGGGCCGGCGGGCGCCGCGCTGAGATCCTTCGTGGCAGCGCTGGCGCTGGCGCAGGCGTTGGAAAGCGCTGGTGTGGCACGGGCCGAGATTGCGCTGAAATGGCCCAACGACGTGCTGGTGGGCGGGCGCAAGATCGCTGGCATCCTGCTGGAATCCTCGCAATCCGGGGACCATCTGACCCTGATCATCGGCCTGGGCGTGAACCTGGCCGCAGCCCCCGGTCCGGACGACATCGAGCCGGGCGCGTTGCCGCCGATCAGCCTGGCTGAACTGGACCTGGCCCTGGCGCCAGAGGCGTTTCTGGACCTGCTGGACCCCGAGATTGCCCGTTGGGAGGGCCGTCTGGCCGCAGAAGGCTTTGCCCCGATCCGCGCCGCCTGGCTGGCCCGCGCTGCGCGTCTGGGCGAAGAGATCGAGGCGCGACTGCCGGATCGCACGCTGCGGGGCCGGTTCGAGACGGTGGATGACAGCGGGGCGTTGGTCCTGCTAACAGACACCGGCCGCACGCATCTGCCTGCGGCGGATATCCATTTCTGACGGGGGCGCGCGATGCTTCTGGCCATTGATGTCGGCAACACCAACTGCGTATTTGCGCTGCATGATGGCGCGCAAACCTTAGGCGAATGGCGCTGCCGGACCGAACACAAGCGCACGGCGGACGAGTATTTCGTCTGGCTGCAGCAGCTGATGGCGCACGAGGCCCTGACGGTCGAGGTTACGGATGTCATCATCAGCTCGGTTGTGCCGCAGGTCGTCTTTAACCTGCGTGTCCTGTCGGACAAGTATTTCGGGTGCCGCCCCATGGTTGTCGGCAAGGCAGAGGTCGATATCGGCGTGCCCGTGCGTGTCGACCCGGACACGCATGTCGGCGCCGACAGGTTGGTGAACACGGTGGCTGCTCATGACCGCTATGGTGGCGATCTGGTGGTGGTCGATTTCGGCACTGCAACGACCTTTGACGTGGTGGGACATGACGGGGCCTATGTCGGCGGCCTGATCGCGCCGGGCGTCAACCTGAGCGTCAAGGCGCTGAGCGAGGCGGCGGCGGCTCTTCCCCATGTCGATGTGACCAAACCCGACATGGTGGTGGGCAAGAACACCCGTGACTGCATGCAATCGGGCATCTACTGGGGCTATGTCAGCCTGATCGAGGGGATCTGTGCGCGCATCTCTCAGGAACGGGCGCGCCCGATGAAGGTGATCGGCACCGGGGGGCTGAGCCCGCTGTTCGACCGGGGCACGGATGTGTTCGCCCATATTGACACGGACCTGACGATCCACGGGCTGGTTCTGATCCACGCCCTGAACAAGAAGAAAGACGACGGCTGAGACATGAGCAGTGAAAACAAGCTGACCTATCTGCCCCTGGGCGGGGCGGGCGAGATCGGGATGAACATGTACCTCTATGGCTATGGGCCGGTGGGGCAACAGCGGTTCCTGCTGGTCGATTGCGGGGTGACGTTCCCCAACATGGACAGCAGTCCCGGTGTTGACCTGATCATGGCCGACCCGGCCTTTATCGCCGAGCGGGCCGACCGGCTGGAGGCGATCATAATCACCCATGCGCACGAGGATCACGTGGGCGCGCTGGGGCATCTGTGGCCGAAACTGAAGGCACCTGTCTATGCCCGTCCCTTTACCGCGCTGATCGCGCGCCAAAAGATGGAACGGGCGGGGCTGGCCGCCGACATCGTGCGGGATGCCGCGCCCTGGCCCGAGCAGATCGAGCTGGGGCCGTTCAAGCTGGGGTTCCTGCCGGTGGCGCATTCCATCCCCGAGGCCTCGGCGCTGGTGATCGACACGCCAGGCGGGCGGATCGTGCATACAGGCGACTTCAAAGCCGACCCGACGCCACTGGTGGGCGAGGCGCATGACCCGCAAGCCTGGGCCGAGGTCGGCGCGGGCGGGGTGAGGGCGCTGGTCTGCGATTCGACCAATGTCTTCAGCCCCAATCCCGGCCGGTCCGAGGCCGACATCGCAGATGATATCCGCGCGTTGATGGCGCGTGCGACGGGGTTGGTTGCAGCGACCACTTTTGCGTCGAACATCGCGCGGCTGCGGACGCTGGCGCAGGCCGCGCATGACGAAGGCCGGTCGGTGGTTGTCATGGGGCGCGCGATGCGCGCGATGATCGACAACGGATTTGCCGCCGGTGTGCTGCCGAATTTCCCCCCCACGGTGGATGTGCGCGATGCGGACGACATCCCGCGGGCCAATCTGTTTCTGCTGACCACCGGCAGCCAGGGCGAGCGGCGCGCGGCGACGGCGCAACTGGCAGGAGGCAACTATTTCGGGTTCTCGCTGCGCGAGGGGGATACGTTCCTGTTCTCGTCCAAGACCATCCCCGGCAACGAGGTCTCGGTCGGGCGCATCCTGAACCAGATGAGCGAGTTGGGCGTCACCACGATCGAGGATGACGGGCGGTATCACGTTTCGGGCCATGCCAACCGCCCGGATCTGGAGGCTGTGCACAAGCTGGTCAAGCCGCACTCGGTGATCCCGATGCATGGCGAGCATCGGCACCTGCGGGGCCACGCGGATCTGGCCCGGGGCAACGGGTTCGACGCGGTGATCGCGCCGAACGGGACAATCGTGGATCTGAGCGGCGCGGAGGCGGCTGTCATCGATCACGTCGAGACGGGGCGGGTCTATCTGGATGGCAGCCAGCTGATCGGTGCGATGGACGGGATCGTGCGGGATCGGATCCGCATGGCCCTGCGCGGGCAGGCGGTGGTTTCCGTGATGCTCGAGGCGGACGGCACGCTGGCGGATCGGGTCTGGGTCGAGGCGGTGGGCCTGCCGGGTATCGACGGCGATGCCGAGGCGCTGACGGACGCGCTGGAACTGGCGGTCGAGACCGCGATTGCGCGCGCCAAGCGCGGCGCGCGCGAGGATGACGAAGCGTTGGAACGCCTGATCGAGAAAGCGCTGCGAGCCGAGGCGGGTGACCTGATCGGCAAAAAGCCCGAGGTGGTGGTCCTGATCAACCGGTTCGAGTGACAGGCAAGGTCCGGGGCAGGCCGCTGGACCGTGCGATGGGTCGGATAGACCCATCCTACTGATGCCGCGATCGGGCCGAAGGCGGGGCTTACTGTAGGATGGGTCTATCTGACCCATCCCGGTCACAGGTCGGGATCAAGCAGCGTCTTCGCTGCTATCGTTGATGACCGCTTTGGCCGAAACCCGTTTGCGGGGCTTCTTTTTTGGTCTGTCTTCGGCCTTGGGGGCCTCGTCCGACGGCGCCTGAGGTTCTGCCTTGTCCTGGGGCGCTTCGGCAGTGGCGTCGGGTGCCACCGCTGCCGTGCCGCTTTCGGTTGCCGGATCCTCGGCCGTCGCCTCTGCCACGGTTTCCGCTTCGGGTGCGGCGGCCTCGGCCTTTTTCTTGCGGGGTTTGCGCGGGGCCTTGGCAGGCTTTTCCGCCTTGGGCTTGGGCACCTCGGCCGCGACCTCGGGCGTATCCTCGACCTCGGCCGCCTCTGTCTCGTCGGCAGGGCGCAGATCGCGCATCAGGAATGCAGGGACATGATCGCCCATTCCGATCACAGGCGCATCCCGTCCACCACGCCCGCCGCCACTGCGGCGGTTGCGGCCACCGCCGCCGCGCTGGCGTGGCTCGGGCCGCTCGGCAGCCTCGACCGGCTTGGCGGTATCGCGGGCGTCATCCCGGTCGTGATCGCGGTCACGCTTACGGGACCGGCTGCGCGCACGCGGGCGCTTGTCCTCGGTCCCGCCCTCGGGCGTGTCCTCAGCCGGCTTGGCTGCGGACTTGAGCGGGCTTTCCATCACCGGGATCTGCTTTTTGACCAGTTCCTCGATTTTCTCGAGATACTTCTCGTCCGCGGGCATGCACAGCGTCAGCGCCTTGCCTTCGCGCCCGGCGCGGCCCGTGCGGCCGATGCGGTGCACGTAATCCTCGGAATGGATCGGCACGTCGAAGTTGAAGACATGGCTGACCGAGGGGATATCCAGCCCGCGCGCCGCCACGTCCGAGGCAACCAGCAGACGCAGCGATCCGTCGCGGAACCCGTCCAGCGTGCGGGTGCGCACCGACTGATCCAGGTCGCCATGGATAGGCGCCGCGTCATAGCCGTGCTTTTTTAGCGACTTGGCGACGATGTCCACGTCCCGTTTGCGGTTGCAGAAGATGATACCGTTGGTCAACACCTCGCCTTCAGCGTCGATCAGGGCGCGCAGCAGATCGCGCTTTTCCTTGTCGGCGCGGTCACGGCGCGAGGGCTTGTGCTTGCACACCAACTGCTCGATCGTCTCGGCTGCGGTGGCCTGACGCGCGACCTCGACCCGGACGGGGTTCGACAGAAACTCTTGCGTGATGCGCGTGATCTCGGGCGCCATGGTGGCCGAGAAGAACAGCGTCTGGCGGGTGAACGGCGTCAGTTTGAAGATCCGTTCGATGTCGGGGATGAAGCCCATGTCGAGCATCCGGTCGGCTTCGTCCACCACCATGATCTCGATGCCGGTCAGCATCAGCTTGCCACGCTCGAAATGATCGAGCAGACGGCCGGGGGTCGCGATCAGCACGTCCACGCCACGGTCGATCAGCCGGTCCTGATCCTTGAAGCTGACACCCCCGATCAAGAGTGCCATCGAGATCTTCATATGCTTGGCATAGGTCTCGAAGTTTTCGGCGACCTGGGCGGCCAACTCGCGCGTAGGGCACAGAACCAGGCTGCGCGGCATGCGCGCCCGGGCCCGCCCCTTGGCCAGATGCGTCAGCATTGGCAGGGTAAAGCTGGCGGTTTTGCCAGTGCCGGTCTGAGCGATGCCCAAGACATCGCGCCCATCGAGCGCATGGGGTATGGCCTGGGCCTGGATCGGCGTGGGGGTTTCGTAACCGGTTTCGTCGATGGCACGCAGCACGCGTGCGTCGAGGTTCAGATCAGAGAATGTGGTCATTTGTTCCGTTGCAGTTGATCGGCCTGGGGTGGCCGCATCCTCCTGCGCGGCCCGTCGTTTCCGGATTGAAACGACATCTGTCTTACCCGGCCAAATAGAACACGAGGGGCACTCCGTCAATGCGATGGGCAAAAACTGCGCGGATTTGCGCCTTTCCTTTCCTGTTTCGCGCGGGCATCTGATGCAATAGTGTCAGGCAAACGAGACAGGTGTGCCGCCGATGAACATAGAAGCGCCCAAGGCCCTGAGAGGTATGGAGCTGTTGACCGTGGACGCGGTACGCCACTGGACCGACAAGACATTTTCGTTCACCTGCAACAGACCGGACGGGTTCCGGTTCCGGTCGGGCGAATTCGTCATGATCGGCCTGCTGGTCGATGGCAAGCCGCTGCTGCGCGCCTATTCCATCGCATCGCCAAACTGGCATGATCATCTGGAGTTCTATTCGATCAAGGTGGCGGATGGGCCGCTGACCTCGCGCCTGCAACACCTGAAGGTCGG
>CAYWND010000184.1:0-6078 GCA_964459085.1 uncultured Oceanibium sp.
GCAAGATCGCGCTGGATATGGACGACGCGGCCAAATCCTGGCTGGCCGATCAGGGGTTTGATCCGGTCTATGGCGCACGTCCGCTGAAACGAGTGATCCAGCGCCATATCCAGAATCCGCTGGCCGAGATGTTGCTGGCCGGGGATGTCATGGATGGCGAGACGGTCGAGGTCAGCGCGGGCCCGGACGGTCTGATCCTGAAGGACCGCGTTTCGGGCAATGACCCGGCGCCGAAGGCTGCCGTAGTCCACTGAAGGATTGGACCAAGCTGTTGTAGGATGGGTTTCAAACCCATCCTACTGCTGCGCAGCTTGGCCGGTTGGTCTTGACGTGGACGCCGGCCTCGCTCAGCCTCCGCCCATGTCTCATGCCACGCTACACTCCCTCCTGAAGGCCCGTTATTCCTGTCGGGCCTTCCTGCCCGATCCTGTCCCACGTGAGGTGCTGGAGCATATCTTTGCAACCGCCCAGCATGTGCCGTCCTGGTGTAATGCCCAGCCCTGGCAGGTGATCCTGGCCGATGTCGCCGAGACCGAGGCGCTGCGCCAGCGGTTGTTGGCTCTGTCGCCCGATCAGATGTCTCGCCCGGACATTCCATGGCCGGACGGCTACTCGGGCCAACGGCAAGCGCGGCGCCGTGAATGTGCCTGGCAGCTTTATGATGCTGTTGGGGTGGAAAAGGGGGATCGGATCGCCTCGGCCCGGCAGTCCCTGGAAAACTTCCGTTTTTTCGGGGCTCCTCAGGTCGCGATCGTCACAACTGCGTCCGAGCTTGGCACCTATGGCGTGTTGGACTGCGGCGCGTTCGTGACCGCGGTTACGCTGGCCGCGACAGCCGAAGGGGTCGCGACGATCCCGCAGGCTGCAGTAGCGGGCTGTGCGCCGACGGTCCGAGAACATTTCGGCATTCCCGCTGATCGCTGGATCGTGTGCGCCATATCCCTGGGCTATGCCGACAGGGCGCACCCGGCGAACGGGTTCCGAACCGGCCGTGCGCCGTTGGACGAGGTCGTTGACTGGCGTTGACTGCTGGTCTTAAGTCATTTGTCGCGAACCGGGTCCCAGCCGGGTCCCGGTTCATCAAAACGACCCGGTCAGGGCAGCAGCACAGTGTCGATCACATGGATCACGCCGTTCGACGCCATCACATCTGCGGTCACCACGCTTGCATTGTCGATCTTCACGCCGTTGGTCGTGTCCACGGTCACGGCGCTGCCCTGCACCGTGTCGACATGGGCCCTGCCAGCAGGCAGCTGGTCCGAGGTAATCTTGCCCGGCACAACATGGTAAGTCAGGATCGAGACCAACTGATCCTTGTTTTCTGGCAGCAGCAGCGTTTCCACCGTACCGGCGGGTAGTGCGGCGAATGCCTCGTCGGTCGGGGCAAAGACCGTAAACGGACCTTCGCTTTTCAGCGTATCGACCAGATCAGCAGCCTGAACGGCCGCAACCAACGTGTTGAAGCTGCCCGCACCAGCGGCGACATCGACGATATCGCCGGGGCCGTCATCAGCCATGGTGGCCGCACAAGCGGACAAGGACAGGGCGGCCGCGCCGAGGGCGGCGCCGCGCAAAAGAGTTCTGCGAAGCATCTTGGTGCCTCCTGTGTATTGGTAAATTTTCGAGAGAGGGGTGCGCGCCCCGCATCGAAGTCAGTGCGGGGCGCTATAGGTGGGATCAGTTCGGCAGAATAACCTGGTCGATCACGTGGATCACGCCGTTCGACGCCTCGATATCGGCGGCAACCACAGACGCGCCGTCAACTTTCACACCGCCCATGGTGGTGATGTCGACATCCGTACCCTGGACGGTTGTCGCCGCCATGTCAGCGGTGATGTCGCCCGACATGACCTTGCCCGGCACAACATGATAGGTCAGGACGGCCACCAACTGTTCCTTGTTCTCAGGCTTCAGCAGGTTTTCGACCGTGCCTGCGGGCAGTGCCGCGAAGGCTTCATCGGTCGGCGCGAACACTGTGAACGGTCCGTCGCCCTTCAGTGTGTCGACCAGGCCGGCGGCCTGAACTGCGGCAACAAGGGTGTTGAAACCATCCGCTGCAACAGCGGTGTCAACGATGTCTTCCTGCATTGCAAAGCCAGCGACCGGTGCAACCAGGAATGCGGCGCCAGCAAATGCGCCCAGTGCTTTGATCTTGAGCATGTAGCCCTCCATGTTTTCTGTCTTGCCCGCGTTGTGCGAGCCGCCACGTTTGCGCGGCGATGTCGGGGTTACGGCGAGCTTTCGGGCATGGATCACGGATTAAGTTTTCGTAATCCCGTTGACCAAGCGAGGCAGCTCGCTAAGCCCGGAAATTTTGCTATCTCAACTCACGAATTCGTCATCGGCGAAACCCCGATATTTCAAAAGCCTTTGGTGGCTTCCGCCTACCCGTCACGACATGCTGTAGCATCACCCGCGAAAACGTGACTTGGATTGCACCTGATTTATGTCAGAAGGAAGTCGCTGCGAACGGAAAGGAGTTGGCGGTCATGCTCATCAAGAAAGCACCCGCGATTAAATCGTCGGAAATCACTTCGCAGGCGGATTTCATCAATCGCCGGAAACTTCTTTGTGGGGGGATCGGGGCGATTGCCGCGGGCACTTCGATAGGCCTGACGGTTCCCCAAGCGGCCTATGCGTCAAAGCGGTTGGACTACAAACCGTTTACGGGCAAAGCCCCCGATCCGACCGCATATGATGTGATCACCAGCTACAACAACTTTTACGAGTTCGGTCTGGACAAGGGCGACCCCAAGAAATATGCGGGCGCGCTGACGACCAAGCCCTGGTCGATCACGATCGACGGCAAGGTTGCCAATCCCGGAACTTATGCGCTCGAGGACCTGATCCCCCCGGTCCTGGAAGAGCGTGTTTATCGCTTTCGGTGTGTCGAAGCCTGGTCGATGGTTGTTCCATGGATTGGCTTCCCGCTCAAATCGATCCTCGACAAGGTCGAACCGCTGGGGTCCGCGAAATACGTGGCCTTCGAAACCTTGGTCCGCCCCGAAGAGATGCGCGGTCAGCGCGGCCTGTTCCAGTCGCTTCCATGGCCCTATGTCGAGGGGCTGCGGCTTGACGAGGCAATGCACCCGCTGACCATCTTGGCAAACGGGCTGTACGGTCAGGAAATGCCAAACCAAAACGGGGCGCCGCTGCGGTTGGTTGTTCCTTGGAAATACGGGTTCAAGTCGATCAAGTCGATCGTTCGCATCACCCTGACCGAGTCACAGCCGCCGACCAGCTGGAACAATCAGGCCCCGAGTGAGTATGGCTTCTATTCCAACGTCAATCCGCAGGTTGATCATCCGCGCTGGTCTCAGGCGTCCGAGCGGGTTGTGGGCGGCGGGCTGTTCGCCAAGCGCCAGGACACTTTGATGTTCAATGGTTACGCGGACGAGGTGGCCGGGCTCTACTCCGGGATGGATCTGGCCAAGTTCTACTGATGAGCGCCTTTGCCCAGCGAGTAAACGGCGCCTTGCGCCGATTTCCGATTTGGCCAGGCTATATACTGGGCTTCGTACCCGCAGTTTGGACGTTTTGGTTGGGGCTGAACAACCGGCTTGGCCCTGAGCCGATCAAGGTGCTGGAACGAGAATTGGGCGAGATCGGCCTGCAGCTTTTGATCGTCAGCCTTTTGATCTCGCCGTTGATGCAACTGACACGGATAAACCTGTGCCGGTTCCGGCGGATGATCGGTCTGATGGCGTTCTGGTACATCTGCCTTCACTTTGCGACCTGGATCTTTCTGGACATGGGGATGATGTGGGATCAGATCGCCAAGGATCTGACCAAGCGCCCCTACATCATCGTGGGCTTTGCGGCCTTTCTGTTGCTGGTCCCTGTAGCGATCACCTCGAATGATCTGTCTGTCCGACGCCTGACAACCTCGGCGTGGCGGGGTGTTCATAAACTGGTCTTTCCAGCCAGCTTGCTGGCCGCGGCCCACTATATCTGGTTGGTCAAGGCCTGGCCGCCCGAGCCGATTATTTACGGCGCCGTGGTCCTGGCGTTGTGCCTTTGGCGGCCAATTTATCGCCGGTACAAGGGCAGGCAAAAGACCAAACCGCACATGGCATGAAGACGGCTGAACGTTGGCAAATGTGTGGCTTGTGGCCGACATCCCACGTGAGCGCCGGAGATGGTCAAAGCATCCGATTCCCGCCTAATCAATTGAAATAAGTACTGGAAAATCCGTCAGGGCAGACTGACGCGTGTTGCGTAGTGTGCGTACCTGTGGGGATTTAATGCTGCTTCGTGTTGTGTCTTTAGCCGTTGGTCTGACGTTCAGTTGGGTCGGCGCGACGTCTGTTTTGGCCGCAACAGCCAAGAGCTGTTCTGATTGGGATCCGGATGTAACATCTCTTGTATAAGGGAGCTCTGACTGCAACGTCGCGACCGTCAACGACAATGACTTCCTGAATCCGACTCTTGCCGTGAACGATGAAATGTTCTTCGGTTTCTCGGACTGGATGTTCGGTGGCAAGGTCGACAGTCCCGCCGGATTGTCCGACACCGACGGTCACCTGAAGCTTTCGCAAAACGGTGACAGCGACCCTTTGAATGTCGCCGGACTTTGGGAAGTCCTGAACCCCAATCCCAACTATCAGTACATGCTGATCTTCAAGGGGGGGGACAAGGCGTTGCCGCAGGCAGTCGTTGGCTATCTCCTGGACGCTCTATCGGGTGACTACATGTCGCCATTCTTCGACCTGAAGAACCTGCCGCGGAACCAAGACTGCGTTCCGCAGGATCCGGCGGATTACACCGATGACTGCTACAAGTCCAAGACCATCAGTCATGTGTCGATCTACAAGCGGCTTGCGCCAATCCCGATCCCGGCCTCGCTGCCGCTCATTTTTGGAGCAGTCGGCGCGCTGGTCCTAGTTGGTCGCCGCCGCAAGGCCTAGATCGACAGATCATCCGATCTTCCAGGGCGGCCGGCCGTGCCGCCCTTTTTTGTTCAGAGTGTCACATTCCAGCTTGTGAACGCGTCATGCAGATTGTCTGGATTGCGGCGCGAATGCGGCCTTTGATTTGCTGTAAACCTCTGGTTTCCAGGATGTAATTTCTGATACGCTGTTCGTGCCCGATTTCGGCCTTTTTTCTGGTGCGACGCCGCGAGAAACATTACGATTGGTTAATGAAATGTAACGAGTGAGACAGACTTCGGGGGCAAAATGCGTCGTGTAACCAGTTTTCTTGCGGCGGCCTTTATCGCCGCATCGGCCGTTTCGGCCAACGCTGCATCCTATGTGTACGGCAATCCCGTTGACAGCAACAACGCCAATGCCCCGGTGGGGGATGTCTGGCTGTACAACGGCGTTGTCCCGGTGGTGAAATACTACAATCTGCTCGAGGGTTCCGCGCCTTGCACCTATGGCGTGTCCGGATGTGGAATGAGCCCGGACTCGACCGACGGCGACGGCATGGGCCCGGTCATGAAGATGGAAATGCTGTTTGACCTGCCGACAATGCCGGTAGATGCGACACTGATCGTCTGGAACAAGGATCTTGATCTCAAGGGGGTCAATGACCCGGACGAGTTCAACGAGTTGTTCAAGGTTGACGGGGTGACGGACTGGATCGATGACTACAACGACCCCGAGGTCGTGCAGTCGCAAACGAATTCCTACACGCAACTGCTGAAGATCGACCTGGGCGTGCTGTCTGGCGGGCCGGTGCTGTACGACTTCCTGTTCAAGTCAAACCTCGATAACCCCAAGGGCTATCATTACCGGAACACCAAGGAAAAGCTGTGGGCAAAGATTGTCTATCAACCGACGATCATTCCGCTGCCCGCGACACTGCCGATGCTGGCGGCCGGTTTGGGACTGATCGCTGTGGCGCGCCGTCGTCACAGTTCGTGAAGGCCCTTCCACACAGAAACAAAACGGGCGGCCTGCGGGCCGCCTTTTCTTTTGTTTGTCTCCATGGTCAAAAAAATGTCGTTTTGCCGAAATTAGGCCTTGCGACTCCCCCGCCCAGCCCGTAAGAAGCCCGTCACTGGCGCTGAGGAAGCTTTGTGGCTGAGGCGGTTGTTGGTGATAATCGCGAGGAAGGGCAGGCTGGGCCTCTTTT
>CAYWND010000185.1:0-6054 GCA_964459085.1 uncultured Oceanibium sp.
GGCAGGATCGGCGCGATCTTCATGGACGGCGCCAGCGGACAGGCCAGGGTCGGGATCAAGACCGGCGGCCGGATCGCCTGGCGGCATGTCTTTGACGCAACGGCACCGGTTCTGCCGGGCTTCGAGGCGGCGGAAACCTTCGCTTTCTGAAGATATGGCGGTTGAAGCGGGGCCTGCGGCATTCTACCTTTTGCCGGAAACCATCGGGATGGATCTATCGACATGGCAAATGGTGGACGCGCGACGGGCGTGGCGCTAATCGCGGCTTCGGCCCTGGTCTTCACAGCTTCGACCGTATCGGCCCAGTCCCTTCGGCAGTCGCTGATCACATCCTACCAGTCCAGCCCGACGCTCGAGACGACGCGCGCACAGCTTCGGGCCATAGACGAGAATGTCGGCATCGCCCGCAGCAGCCGACGCCCCTCGGTCTCGGCCAGCACGTCCGGGTCGCTCGACTCGACATCCGCCAGCAATTTCGACGTCAGCCGCACGATCAGCGCGGGCCTCAACGCCTCGCTGCTGGTCTATGACCATGGCGCCACCGCCGCCGCCATCGAGTCGGCCAAGGCCGGGGTCGCCGCCCAGCGTGCCGTTCTGGAGAACGTCGAACAACAGGTACTGGCCGACACGGTCGGCGTGTTCATGGACATCCGCCGGGACATCGCCTTTGTGCAGGTCGGCGAAAACAACGTCTCGCGTCTGCGCCAGCAGGTGCAGGCTTCGAACGACCGGTTCGAACTGGGCGAGGTGACGCGCACCGATGTCAGCCTGGCCGACAGCCGCCTGGCCGCCGCGCGGTCGGACCTGGCCGCATTCCGGGGCAACCTGCAGGTCAGCCGCGAGCGGTATCGCGCCATCGTGGGCGTACCCGCAGACAGCCCGCTTGCACCGCCGCCGGTGCCGTCGATCCCCGCGTCCCAGGCCCAGGCCGAAGCCATCGCGATGAAAGAAAACCCGCTGCTCAGGGCGGCGCGGTTCAATCAGACGGCGGCCGAGTTCGACCTGCGGCGTGCACGGTCGGCGCGCGGCCCATCGGTCAGCGTCACGGGATCCAGCTCGATCTCGAATACCGACGCGACCCTGACCGGCAGCGTCAACGAAACCCTCGGGGTGTCCGTGGGCGTGACCGGCTCGCTGCCGATCTACCAGGGCGGGCAGCTTTCCGCGCTGGTTCGTCAGGCCGAAGCGGTGCTGGCCCAAAGCAAGTTCGACGTCCAGGCGACCGCCCGGGATGTCCGCCAAGGCGTTGCCATCGCGTGGTCCAATCTCGAAGTGTCGCGCGCGTTGACGATCGCCAACCGCGCGCAGGTCGACGCCGCCCAGATTTCCCTTGACGGTGCGCGGGAAGAGGCCACACTGGGCGCGCGCACGACGCTCGACGTGCTCGACCGCGAGCAGGAACTGCGCGACGCCGAGGTACGGCTGGTGTCGTCCCAGCGTGATGAATATGTCCAGGTTTACGAGTTGTTGCAGGCGATGGGGTTGCTGTCGGTCTCGTATCTGGGGCTGGGCATTCCCGAATACGATCCGGATGTGAACTACAACCGGGTTCAGAACGCGCCTTACAGCACGGTTGAAGGGTCTATCGTGGACAAGCTGAGAGATCGCTACAGCCGCTGACCTTCGGGGACGTCGCGGCACGCGCGGTAAAGGCGGGGGCCGAAGACGGGACAAAAGACGGGGCTGGAGGAGGCTGACGTGACCCACAGCGATAGAACCGAAGCGGATGACCTGAGGGTCAATATCCGCAGGATGATCGGCGCCGATGACGGCCCGCAGGAACCCCCCTTGAAACGCACCCCGCTGGTCCTGGACCAGGATCACAAGGTGACCCAAACCCAGTCCAAGATGCCGTTTGCGCGCGCCGTGGTGGCCAAGCCATCGGGGGCGTACGACTCGAGCGGGGCCGAACCGCCAGCCGCGCCGGAACTTGCGCCGGAAATGGCCCTGGCCATCCGGCACGAGGTTGCGGCGGCACTGGACGAGATCCTGGTGCCCCGACTGCGCCAGGCGGTTCGCGAGGAACTGATCGCCATGCTGTCGGCAACAACACCGGACAAGGGCTAGGCCGACTGATCCCTGCGATCCGCCGGCTGGTGGATCGGGCTCAGCCGGACGCGCCTGGCTGCGCGTCCTCGGGCGGTGACACCCATCGGGCCTTGGGGCGATAGCGCGGCCGCAACCGCATCCGATCATCGACCGAGGCATGCTGGCTTTCGGATCCGCATTGCCCCGCCAGCCTGCGCGCCCGCATCACGAACATCCGCGCGATGCCGCGTCGGTTCCCGATTGCCGTCGCACCGGCATCGATCGCCAGCCCCTCGCGCCAGTCACCGGGCAGGGGCAGGCCCGCCGCCTGGGCCCGGTCCAGCATCCAGATCAACGAGATGTTGCCCAGCCCGCGCGCTGGCGGGTGCAGGCCGACCTGACCGCCGACATCGCTGTGCGCGCCCGCGAACCAGCATTGCTCCAGGTGACCGGGCCAGTCCGGCTGCAATTTCCAGACCAGAGGAGCGTAGGCGGTGCGCGTCTCGTCCAGCGCCAGCGCATGAAACGCATGGCGAATGTTCGGGCTCAGCTTGTGGTCGTGAAATTCGGTCGCCATCGGTGCCAAGCGCGAGATCAGCGGATAGGGCAGGCCCAGCGCGGCCACGGTGTCCCACACGCCGACCACCTCGATCGGCACAAAGGCATGGCAGAACCGCCGGGTAAAGGCCTCGGCCTGGGTGCTGACCTGCTCGGCCTGATAATAGCGGAACGCCCGGTGCACCCGCCGCTGCGTCGCATGTCGCCGCCGCAAAAGCCCGATCCGCGCGATGAAACCGGCCAGCGAACGTGCCGCATAGGCCCCGCGCGAATACCCAAACAGCATGATCCGATCGCCTGGCTGATAGCGGCTGGCCAGTGCCGCATAGCCATGCTCGATCGAGGCATTGATGGTATAGCCCGACGCCACATCCACCCACTTGCGCAGCCCGGCCCCCTGGATGCCCGGATCGTAGCCCACCGTCACATCCGCCCGGCGCGCGCCCCGCCGCGTCAGCAGCTTGTACATCAGCCCCGCGTTGCTCTCGTGCCCCTCGTGCAGGCGGCTCAATGTGCCGTCTATGATGAAGACATGGGTGCGGGGCGGGCGGTCGGGCATGGGACCGAGATAAGCGCCCCATCGTGCCTGCCGCAAGCCCCGGTTGGCCGCTGGCGCAGAAGTGATCCGGGCGAGCGCATGATCCATATCAATGCCGCCCGCCGCCCGCCCCGCTAATTGTGGTCTTTCATCATGGATAAGAGGGGGAACTCATGGCAGATGTCGAAAAACTTCTGAAAGGCACGGTCGAGGAACTGGACCGGTTGCTGAACGCCAAGAACGTGCTTGGCGACCCGATTGAACGCGACGGGGCGACCGTCATCCCGATCGTCAGCTACGGCTTCGGGTTCGGGGCCGGCGGATCCGAAGGCGGCAAAAGCGGCGCGGGAGGCGGCACCGGCGGCGGCGGCGGGATCAAACCGCTGGGCGCGATCATTTTCGATGCCGACGGCGCACGGGTCGAGGCCGTAAAGGGTGCGGTCTCCAGCCTGGCCGAGGTCATCGGCGAGACCGCGGGCCGCGCCATAGACGCCCGCGCGCGCGGACGTTCCGACGCCTCCGGAACCTGAGGCCAATGCCGTGCTGATCTGGCTGGGCTGGGTGCTGCTTGCGATCCTGGCGCTGGCGGTCTGTGCGCTGGCCTTGCCCGTGCATCTGACCGCCAGCGCCCGCACCGCGCCATCGCGCGCGGTGCGGGTAACGGCCCGGGCCCTCGGCGGCCACGCCCCGCCGATCCGCATTGCCGACAGCACCCGCCCGCGCAAGCCCAAGGACAAGGCAAAGCCGCGGCGCCGCCGCAAATCTGCCGCCAGCAGCACCCGTGCCCGGGCAGGCCTCGTCCCGGATCTGATCGATCTGGGCCTGGGCCTCCTGTCCTGCATCCGCTTTCAGCGGCTGGATGCGGACGCAACCTTCTCGCTGGGCGATCCGGCCCTGACCGGAGCGGTCTGGGGCCGCCTGACGCCCCTGATCTACGGGCTCGGATCCGTGTCCGGCATCCGGCTGGACCTGCGCCCCGACTTCGGCACGCCCAACCTGAACGGGCAGATCGAGGCCGAGGTCGCCGTCACGCCGCTCAGTTTGGTCCCGCCCTTTCTGCGTTTCGGCCTGGCCAGGATACGCGCCCGATGACCAAACCCGGCCTCACCTTCCAACGCGGCCCGCAAACGGGCAATTTGCGCACCGCCGCCCTGGTGCACCAGGCGACCTGGACGACCGCCGCCGCGCACCATAGCGGTGCCGCCGCCACCAAAACGCCACAGGTTCTGTTGATCGCCGCGCAGGATCACGTTCTGGCCTTTCGCCCCGATGGGACGCCCGTGTCGCTCGCCCAGGCCGAAGGTTTGTGCCCCGGCTGCATCGCTGCGCTGACCGAAAGGGACTGATGGGGCGGAACTGATACTCTCTTTGCTCGACAAATACTCCCGCCGGAGGCGCCCGATCTCACTCCAGCGCAAGGGCGGTCGAATACTTGATCTGGCGCAGCACGAAATGCGTCTCGGCCCCGCGCACGGCACCGTTGGCCAGCAGCACCTCCATCAGGAAATGCTCATAGGCTTCGATGTCGCGCACCCTGATCAGCAGCCGATAGTCATGCCCGCCCGACACCGCATAGCACTCCTGGATCTCGTCCGACCGCGCCACCAGCCGCTCGAAGGCCGCGCGGCTGTCGGGCGAATGATCGACCAGGCTGACTTCGGTCATCACCGTGGTTGTCAGTCCCGCTTGCCTGGCATCGACCAATGCAACGCGGCCCGCGATCAGCCCCGCCGCCTCCATCGCCTGGATGCGCCGCCACACCGTCGCAGCGCTCATCCCCGTGGCCTCGGCCAGGGCCTGATGGGTCAGCGTGGCGTCCCGCTGCAATAGGGTCAGAATATCGCGATCTTGCCGGTTCATGATGTGAAAAATATCAGAAAATCGGAAAACATGAAATCAAGTTTCAAGATATCCACCTGCGTGCCCAAGTCTGAAACCCGCTTGTCACCCCGGTCCGGTATGCTTGCACGCAGGAGGACCGCACATGTCACACCCCGATCCCGCCCCGCGCCGCGATACCGGCGCGATTGCCGCCGACTTCACCATCGATCAGAACTGGCAGGCCTATACGCCAGACGAGCACGCCCGCTGGGATGCGCTGGCCGCGCGCATGGGCCAGCTGCTGCCGGGTCGCGCCTGCTCAAAATTCCTGCAGGCCATGGACCGTCTGCAGCTAAGCCAAGGCGGCATCCCCGACATGGACCGCCTGTCGGACCGGCTGGAGAAGATCACCGGCTGGCGTGTGGTCCCGGTTGCCGGTCTGGTTCCCGACGCCGCCTTCTTCGACCACCTCGCCAACCGCCGCTTTCCGGCTGGCGCCTTTATCCGCCAGGCGCACGAATTCGACTATATCGAGGAACCTGACATCTTCCACGATATCTTCGGCCACGTGCCGCTGCTGGCCGACCCGGCCTATGCTGAATTCATGCTGGAATACGGCCGCGGCGGCCAACGCGCGATGGCGCTGGGCGCGCTGCCCGCGCTGGCCCGGCTCTATTGGTACACGATCGAGTTCGGCCTAATCCGCGAGGCTGGCGATCTGCGCATCTTCGGCGCGGGCATCATGTCCTCGCCGACCGAAACCCGCTTCTGCCTGGACGATCCCAGTCCGAACCGGATCGCCTTTGATCTGGCCCGGGTGATGAACACCAACTACCGGATCGACGACGTCCAGCAGACCTATTTCGTGATCGACAGTTTCGAGAAACTGCTGGACGACGCACATCGCGACTTCGGCCCGATCTACGAAGGCTTCGACGCCGATCGGGGCTATGCGCCGCAGGCGGTGCTGCCCACGGACACGGTCATCACCCGCGGCACCCAGGCCTACTTCGCCTGACCGCCGCGCTTGGCGAAACTGGCGCGCAGGTGGTCGGCGGCCGCCTGCACCGCAAGGTTGGCATCGTCCGACACATAAAGGCCCAACGCAT
>CAYWND010000186.1:0-6027 GCA_964459085.1 uncultured Oceanibium sp.
CTTGGAATGGTATGGACTGAGGAATCGTTGGGGCCTGAGCGGAGAGCACCGCACCGAGCGCGAGGACGGAAACGAACGGGAAGAGTCTGCTGCCAGAAACCATGGCCCCACGAAATGCCCCCATTCCGGGGCGTCCAATTGTTTCATCACACGGCCCCCGGACGCTGCGTCCGCAATATAGCCCGAGATCTCTGCCCGTGCCCGGTCATTGATCACTGGGCCCACATCCGTGTCGAATGCCTGCGGTTCACCGACCGAAAGCGCATCCATGGCCCCAAACAGCATTTCCGTCAGCACTTCGGCCACGTCCTGCTGCACATAAAGGACCCGAAGTGCAGAACAGCGCTGGCCTGCGCTTTGAAACGCCGAGGCTACGATGTCGCGGACCGCCTGTTCTGGCAGCGCAGTGCTGTCGACGATCATCGCGTTCAACCCGCCGGTTTCCGCAATCAGGCGGGCAGCAGGGTTGCCGGTTTCCGCCAGGGCCAGGTGGATGCGCTGCGCGGTTTTGGTGGACCCGGTGAAGCACACCCCATCGACGGTGGGGTCAGATACCAATTGCGCACCGACCGATCCGCCCTCGCCCGGCAACAGTTGCAGCGCCTCGCGCGGCACGCCTGCCGCGTGCAACAGCCGGACGGCCAGAGACGCGATGCAGGGCGTGTCCTCGGCCGGTTTCGCGATCACAGCGTTGCCGGCGGCAAGTGCTGCTGCGATCTGCCCGGTGAAAATCGCCAGTGGAAAGTTCCAGGGTGAGATGCAGACCACCGTCCCCAGCGCGGCGCGGTCGCCCAAGGTCAGCGCGCCATTGGCGTAGTAGCGCAGGAAATCGACAGCCTCTCGCAGCTCGGAAATCGCATCGGCAACGGTCTTGCCGGCCTCGCGGGCCAGCAGGGCAAATATCTCGCCTGCCTGCGCCTCGAACAGGTCGGACGCCGCCAAGAGGACGCGCCGACGCTCTGCCGGGTCAATGTCCCATCGCGCGGCATTGTCGAGTGCCGTCCGAACATCGCCTGGCGCGCCGTTGACCACCGTGCCGACCTGATCCGCAGGCCGGGCCGGGTGCAGGACAGGGATGGCTTCGGTCCCCTCAACGGGTCCCGCCAACAGCGGTTCTGCGCGCCACTGCGCATCCAGGTGGGGTGCGCGGTCGTCCTCGATGCCCGCCAGGTCAACGACATCTTGCGGATTCCACCCTCGCGAATTGCGCCGGCCGTCCCCGAAAATCCGTGCCGGACGATCCAGACGGTCAGGGGCGATCTCCAGCCGGTCGAAGGGATCGGCCACGATCTCTTCGGGGCTGACATCCTGATCCACGATCTGGTTGACGAAACTGGAGTTTGCGCCGTTCTCCAGCAACCGCCGAACAAGATAGGCCAACAGGTCACGATGGGCCCCAACCGGGGCATAGATCCGGCTGCGCGCACCATCCGCCAGAATGACATCGTGCAAGGCCTCGCCCATGCCGTGAAGCCGCTGGAATTCGTAACCGTCACTGCGCCCCGCCATGTGCCGGATCGCGGCAATGGACTGCGCGTTGTGGGTGGCGAATTGCGGGTAGATGCGATCCCGCATCCCGAGCAATTTGCGCGCGCACGCGATGTAGGACACATCTGTTTCGCACTTGCGGGCGAACACCGGGAACCCGCCCAGCCCCAGCGTTTGTGCCTGTTTGATTTCGGTATCCCAGTAGGCGCCTTTGACCAGCCGCACCATGATCCGCCGGTCGTGATGGCCAGCCAGAGCGTAGAGCCAATCCAGAACGAAAGGCGCACGCGGCCCGAATGCCTGTACAACCACGCCAAAGCCGTCCCAACCTGCAAGCCCCGGATCAGCCAGCACCGCCTGGATCACATCCAGCGAGATATCCAGGCGATCGGCCTCTTCCGCGTCGATGTTGAACCCCATGCCTGCCGAACGCGCCAGCACCGCCAGCGACCGCAGGCGCGGGACCAATTCCGCCATGACCCGGGCCTTTTGCTGCTGCTCATAGCGGGGGTGCAGGGCAGACAGCTTGACCGAGATGCCAGGGTTGTTGCGTGTGTCATCTGACAGGCAACGTTCCGCAAGCGCCGAAATGGCACTGGAATACGCCAGGTGATAGGCTCGCGCCTGAGCTTCGGTCTTGGCGGCCTCTCCCAGCATGTCATACGAATAGGTATAGCCCTGGGCTTCGGCCGCTGTGGCCCGCGTCATCGCCTCGCGAATGTCGCGGCCCAGCACGAATTGGCGGCCCATCTCGCGCATCGCGCGCGCAACCGCCGTGCGGATCGCCGGCTCGCCCAGGCGTTTGACCGCGCCGCGCAGCGCCCCGACCAGCCCCTCGTCATCCTCCAGCACCTTGCCGGTCAACAGCAAGGCCCAGGTCGAGGCATTGACCAGCGGCGAGGTCGAGTGGCCGATATGACGCCCCCAGTCGCCCGGTGCAATCTTGTCCTCGATCAGCGCATCGATCGTCTCGACATCGGGCACCCGCAGCAGTGCCTCGGCCAGGCACATCAGGGCAATACCTTCTTGGGTGGACAGCCCGTATTCGTCCAGAAACACCTCCATCATTCCCGGATCGCTGCGCGCCCGGATCTGGCGCACCAGATCAGCCGCATGGGCCGTGATCTCGTCGCGATCCCGGGTGGATAGCCCGGCAAGACCGACCAGCGCGGCCAGGCGGTCGGAACCGGTGTCGTGGATATGATCGCGAATGTCCTGCCGCATTGCGTCGAGGTCGGGCGTGTTCATGAAAAGTATCTCCTGCTGGTAGGAGTATAACATTTGGCGATAAGGCGATTTGACCATAATCAAGAGGTTTGATTATATTTCTGTCCAAAATAATGCCATTGCTTGGAAACTTGGTTTGTTATTGCCCGCAGAATTGGACCGATACGACAGGGCAATCCTGGACGCCGTGGCCGCTGACGGGCGGATCACGATCACCGCCCTGGCGCGCAAAGTGGGGCTGTCCAAGACCCCGGTTCAGGCGCGGCTGCGCCGACTAGAGGCCGACGGGGTCATAACCGGATATCGCGCGCTGCTGGATCCGGTTCGGCTGGGGCGCGACCACATCACGTTTGTGCAGGTAACTCTGACCGACACCCGGGCCGAGGCGCTTGAGGCGTTCAATGACGCAGTGCGCAAGGTGCCCGAGGTCGAGCAATGCCACATGATCGCAGGAGGGTTCGACTACCTGCTGAAAGTGCGGACGGGATCGATGCTGGACTATCGCGAGGTCTATGGCCGGGTGCTGTCCGCCCTGCCCCATGTCTCGCATTCTTCGACCTTTGTCTGCATGGAGGCGGTCAAGGAGGATGCGTTCTAACGGACTTCGCGCCGCCTAGCTGCCCAACATGTCCGAGATTTCCCGCAGCCGCGCGGCAACCTGGGCGGCGTCGCCCCGCGCCTCGACATTCAGGCGCACCAGCGGTTCAGTATTCGATCGCCGCAGATTGAACCGCCAGTCTGCAAACTCCAGACTGGTGCCGTCCGTATCGTCACGCGCCCGAGCCCCGGGGGCATAGGCTGAAACCACCCGATCAATCGCCGCCTGGGGATCTTCGATGCGAAAATTGGTCTCGCCCGAGACGGGAAACCGGGCGATCCGATCACGGACCAGATCCCGCAATGTCCGGCCACGCTGCGAGATCAGCTCGACCACTTTCAGCCACGGGATCATGCCTGAGTCACAGAACATGAAGTCGCGGAAGTAGTGATGCGCCGACATCTCGCCGCCATAGACCGCGTCCTCGTCCCGCATGATCTGTTTCATATATGCGTGACCGGTGCGCGCCATCACGGCCTGCCCACCGGCCCGCGCAACCAGCTCGCGCGTATTCAGAACGATGCGCGGATCATAGACGATCTTCTCGCCTGGGCTGCGGGCCAGAAATGCCTGGGCCAGCAGGCCCACGACATAGGCGCCATCGACGAATGTTCCTTGGTCATCAAACAGGAAGCACCGGTCAAAATCCCCGTCCCAGGCCACGCCCAGATCGGCGCCTGTCCGGCGCACCGCATCGGCCGTTGCGGGTTGGTTTTCGGGTAGCAGGGGGTTCGGGATGCCATTGGGAAACCGTCCGTCAGGATCGTGAAACAGACGCTCGAACACCACCGGCGCGCCCTGCGCTGCAAGGCCCGCAGCGATAGCATCGAACGTGGGGCCCGCCGCGCCGTTGCCCGCATTGACCAGTATCCTCAGCGGCGCCAGCGAGGGCGCATCAACAAACGAAAGGACCCGGTCGACATAGGCCCGCCGCGGATCGACCCTATGGTGCGTACCTCTGGTTACAGCACTGGACATTCCCGCCGCACCATCCATTGCCAGCGCGGCAATGTCGGCCAGCCCAGTGTCCCCGCCGACCGGGCGCGCGCCCTGGCGCACCAGTTTCATGCCATTGTAGTCCGCCGGATTGTGCGAGGCGGTCACCATGATGCCGCCATCCGCGCCAAGATGATCGGTGGCGAAATACACCTCTTCTGTGCCGCACAAGCCGATGTCCAGCACATCCGCGCCAGCGGCCATCAAGCCGTCGGCCAGGGCGTCGCTCAGTTGCGGCGAGCTTTCCCGACAATCCCGGCCCACGACAACCGTGCGCGCCCCAAGCACCTGGCAGAACGCCTGCCCGATCCTGCGAGACAGGTCCGGGGTCAGTTCCGACCCCAGTCGTCCCCGAATATCGTAGGCCTTGAACGGGGCTGGCAGCGGCATGGGATTCTCCCAGTCTGTGGCGGCGATGTCTTCGCGCGTACCTGCGTTATCGCGTCCCTAGATTGCCAAGTGATGACCGGCGGTCGATTTTCATCACCTCGAGGCACCGCAAAAGCACATCTTCGGGCGTGCCTTCGATGGAGATCGTCGCAGACTGCTCGTCCGCAGCAGGCGGCTCGAGCGTGGCCAGTTGGCTGTCTAGCAGAGACACTGGCATATAATGCCCCTCTCGCGCCGCCATTCGCTGGGCGATCATATCTCTGGGCCCGGTCAGATGTATGTAGAAAATTGGCTCGCCCGCGGCACGGACAAGTGCCTCGCGATACACGCGGCGAAGGGCAGAACATGCGCAAAAACAAGGACCCTTGGCCGCGATCATTGCTGCCCCGATACGGTCCAGCCATGGCCACCGATCCTGATCCGTCAGCGGCTGACCGGCGCGCATCTTGTCGACGCTGGCGGGCGGGTGAAGGTCGTCGCCTTCCACGAATTCGGCGTCCAGTTGCACCGACAGGGCCCTCGCGATCTGGGTCTTGCCGGTACCGCAAACCCCCATGACGACGATCAGACGCGGCATATCCTGGATGTCCCGGTCTTTGCGCAAGCTTTCGCGTTTCCCACCTTTAACATCTTGTACCGAGCCATGTTGTCGATAAGGTCCATCCTGTCAACATTCCCGCCAGCGAGCGGCAGCGCGATACGAACAAGGAGATGCGGCATGGCACAGATCGGACTTATCGGGCTGGGGACAATGGGGGCGGCCCTGTCGCTGAATATTGCGGATAACGGGTACGATATTGCGGTCCATAACCGAACCGTGGCCACGACCCGTGCCTTTGCCGCTGACGCTGGGGAACTGGCAGCCAGGATCCAGGCGACCGAGAGTTTACAGGACTTCGTGGCGGCGCTGGACCAACCGCGCAACATCATTCTTATGGTTCCAGCCGGCGAGGTTGTGGACGCCCAGATCGCCGCACTCAGACCGCTGCTGGATCCCGACGACCTGGTGATCGATGCGGGCAACGCCAATTTCAACGATACCCGCAGACGCGCGGCCGAGGCCGATGGATACCTGTTTTTGGGCATCGGCGTATCAGGCGGGGAAGAAGGTGCGCGGCGCGGCCCCGCAATCATGGGCGGCGGGGACAGGGCCGCGTGGGACCGTGTTGCCCCGATACTAAAGGCAATTTCGGCCAAGTTCGAGGGGCAACCATGTGCGGCCTGGCTGGGCAAGGATGGCGCCGGTCATTTCGTCAAGACGGTCCACAACGGGATCGAATACGCCGACATGCAGATGATTGCCGAAACCCATGGCGTTTTGCGTGATG
>CAYWND010000187.1:0-5988 GCA_964459085.1 uncultured Oceanibium sp.
TGCAATGGCATCCGCGACCACCGGGATCGGGTCAGACACGCCCGTCTTGCGGGCGACGTGGATCGCCGCATGGACCTCTTGCATCAGCGCGTGGAAATGGACTCGGCGGCGCGGCGTGACCGGCGCATGCTCGACGAACAGATCCATCAGCATCGATTTCCCCCGTCCCACCCCACCATAGAGGTAGAGGCCGGGAACCCGCCGGTCCTCCATCTTTTCGCGGCCCCAACCGAACAGACCCAGCTTGACCGATTTCGGGGCTTCGGCGCGGTATCCTTCCAGGCGGGTATGCAAAAGCTGCAGCTTTTCCACCGCAAGCCGCTGCGCGGTGTCGTCTCGCAGGTCTCCGCTGGCGACCATCGCCCTGTATTGAGTTAAGACACTGCTCGACATCGGCCAGACACTGCCCCGTGTCCCTCGCACACACAAGGCAAAAAAAGGGTACGTGGCCGTCACCCCAAGCAGGGCGAAAAGATGGTTGATGGCCGACATCAAGGGATTTTGATTGACGCATAGGCTGCCCGCGATTAGCCGGGATCAGGACCAGTCTCTAAGGCGTCATGACACAGCAAAAGACCGCACTTTTCACGCCTGTCCTGATCGCCGGCTCTATCATTCTGATGCTGGGTTTTGCGATCCGCGCGTCCTATGGGGTGTTTCAGATCCCGATTTCGGACCAGTTTGGCTGGCCGCGGGCCGAGTTTTCGCTGGCAATCGCGATCCAGAACCTGTTCTGGGGGATCGGCCAGCCGATCTTTGGCGCATTGGCTGAACGTTTCGGGGATCGGCGCGCCATAATCGCGGGCGCGCTGCTGTACGCGCTGGGGCTATTGCTGTCGGCCTATGCGACAACACCCTTTGCCCACCAATGGCTGTCGGTTCTGGTCGGCTTTGGTGTCGCAGGAACCGGCTTCGGCGTCATCTTGGCCATCGTCGGTCGGGCAGCGTCTGACGAGAACCGGTCGCTGGCGCTAGGGCTGGCCACCGCAGCAGGATCGTTCGGGCAGGTCATCGGTGCGCCCTTGGCCGAGTTTCTGATGACCTACATGACGTGGTCCGGCGTTTTCATAATCTTCGCCGCCGCCATCCTCGCCAGTTTGGCCCTGATCCCGATGATCCGTTCGCCTGAACCGCCGGCCAGCCGCCAGGATCTGGAAGAAAGCATGGGCACGATCCTGATGCGTGCAGCCCGCGATCCGTCGTATGCGATGATCTTTCTGGGCTTCTTTTCCTGCGGCTATCAGCTGGGATTCCTGGTCGCACATTTCCCGGCCTACGTGACCGAGGTCTGCGGGCCGATAGACCCGGGCGGCATTCTCGCTGGCATGGGGGTAACAACCACTTCGGCGCTCGGTGCGCTTGCCATCGCGCTGATCGGGCTGGCCAACATCGGGGGATCGATCCTCGCGGGATGGGCGGGCAAATACTGGCCGCGGAAATATCTGCTTGCGGGGATCTACACCGCACGCACGCTTGCGGCCGCCTTGTTCATCATATTCCCCATGACACCGACCACGGTGATCGTGTTTTCGCTCGTCATGGGCTCTCTGTGGCTGGCGACGATTCCGCTGACCTCGGGTCTGGTCGCCTATATCTACGGCCTGCGCTATATGGGAACGCTATACGGGATCGTCTTCTTCTCGCACCAGTTGGGATCGTTCACCGGCATCTGGCTGGGTGGAAAGCTGTATGACATCTACGGCACCTACGATGCCGTCTGGTGGATCGGAGTCGGCGTCGGTGCGTTCTCGGCCATCATCCACCTGCCGATCCGCGAGCGCCCGTCGATGACCGCAGCACCCGCCTGATCGTCAAAAGCTTATGCCCAGGGTCCGGCCCTTTTTGATCAGATCGATCTTGGCCTGCTTGCGGCCTTCGGACAGTTCCTTGCGATTTTGCACGGCAAGGATATAGCGCAGCTGTTCGATGCTGTAGATCCCGCGTTCGGCAGGCGGGATCCCCGCAGCACCTTCCAACTGGCTGCGGCTGTCGGCCGCTGCGGGTGCCGCGACGGCAATCGCGGCCACGACCAATAGATACTTCAGCATCGTCATCTCCTGCATTTTCTGCCCTATAGTGTAGCACGCGGCCAGGCCGGGCCAAATCACCGCTTCGCGAGCGCCTTAGTCCCTGCGCCCATTTCCGCCTGCGCCTGATCCGGATCGCAGTCGATCCGACGGCCGCCCGACCCCTGGGCACCTAGATGGGTCTCGCCACGTGCCGCAGCAAGGTCGATCTGACGTTGGCGATCCCGGAACCTGGCGCGGTCGTGATCGCTGCATTCGTCGATGCACTGATGGCAACTGACCCCACGCTCGTAGGCAGGGTGGGTCAGGTCAGCCTTTGCAAGCGGCCGCCTGCAGGCGTGGCACAGCACATGCTCACCCTGGGCAAGGCCGTGCTCGACAGACACGCGATTGTCAAAGACGAAACACGACCCTTGCCACAGACTGTCTGTTTCGGGGACATGCTCGAGGTATTTCAGGATCCCGCCCCGCAGGTGATAGACCTGATCGACCCCCTGCCCCAACAGGTAGTTGGTCGCTTTCTCGCAGCGGATGCCGCCGGTGCAGAACATCGCCACCTTCTGGCCCGCGTACCGATGGCTGTTTTTCTGCCACCAGGTCGGAAAGTCGCGAAAGCTCTCGGTTTCGGGGTCGACCGCGCCCTTGAAGGTTCCGATGGCAACCTCGTAGGCATTCCGCGTATCGATCACCGCGACATCATCGGCCGAGATAAGATCGTTCCAGTCTTGCGGTTCGACATATGTCCCAACCGCCCTCAGAGGATCCACATCCGGTTGCCCCATTGTCACGATCTCGGATTTGATCCGGACTTTCATCCGTAAAAACGGCATTTCATCCGCGTGGCTTAACTTGACCTCCAGGTCTGTGCAGCCAGGAAGCCCCCGGATATGCCCCAGCACGGAATGGATCGCCGCATCCGGCCCCGCAATGGTTCCGTTGATCCCCTCCTTCGCCAGCAGCAGTGTCCCCCGGACTGCGCCTTGATCACAAACCTCGGCAAGCGGCCCGCGCAGTCTTGCGGGGTCGTCAAAGCGCACGAACTGATAAAGGGCGGCTATGGTCACGGACATGCCCCCGTCTATCAGGTGGCACCACCCGGGCCAAGTGCGGGGCACAATGGTCAAAGTCTGGTCCCATTGTGCGGGCAGTCTGGGCCACCATGTTCGTGAGTGAAAACACCGATACGCGCCTTGTTCTGCGCCATCGCCCTTGGCAGGTTGCCGCACTGGTCTGGCTTATCGGTTTTGCTTGCCAATGGGCGTGGCTGACTGATCCTGACCTGGGCCCGGTGGCGCGCTGGCTGGTCCTGGTACTGGGTTTCGGCTCTGTCGGCGCGGCGTGGTGGTACTTTCCGTTCACAGAAACGGTGTTCGACAGGCGCGGTCGCACGGTCACGCACACCGAACGCCGGCTGTTATCTACGGTCTACACACCTATTCCGCTGAACGATATCGAACATGCGCAGGTGGATGCGATACGGTCTGACGACGGCAGCAGGCTGACGCGTCTGACGCTGGTGATCGGCGGCCGCCGTCATCCCTTGGAATACGGCTACGGACCAGCCGATCGCCGGGCGGTCGAGACCGCCATCAACGAATGGCTTACGCGCCCCTGAGACGTATCCGCTTCATCCATGGTTAAGGCATGTGATGTACCACGCCGGTGCATCTCAAGGGGCATGATCATGAAAGACGTCATTACCGAGTCGACGGTCCGTGACATCGCAAACGAGGCCGAGGCCCGGGTCGTCGGGCTGCCGCAAAGCATTCTGGCCAGCCTGCTGCGTCTCAGCCTTGCCGGGGACCACGGACAGCCGATTGATCCGCCTGCCACCTCGGCGGGGACCGGGGATCCAGACGCAGCGCTGGCATACCTGACCAACGACTTCTCAGAACTCTACCGCAGTGCCGCAGGATCGATCCCGGACGATCTGGGTGCCGCGCGTACCGCCTTGACCGATGCCCTGGGCAAGGTCCTGCGCGATCTGCCCGCCCCCGGCGACCAGGTGGATGGCGCGATCCTGGCAAACCTGGCTGTGCAGACGGAATCCTCGGTGCAACCCGCTGTCGCGGCTTTCCTGTCGGCGATGTTCGATCATGTTGTGGAATGCGAACGGGTCGCAGCCAAGCGTGCCAAGGATGTCGATGCGACGGCACTCTCGCAAATTGACCTGATCACCAGCAAGATCAACCTGATCGCGATCAACGCCTCGGTCGAGGCGGCCCGCGCGGGCGAGGTCGGTCGCGGATTTGCCGTGATCGCAGCCGAAATTCAGGAACTCTCACAGCAATCCAAGGACGCGGTGGAACGGATACGCTCGGTCCTGGGGTAACGACTGCTGCTTCTGGCCTCGGATTTGAGGCAGATCAAAGGGACCAAGGTCTGATCGGGCTAGCATGACCGCATCTCGGCAGGAGGGATGCCATGCAATTGAGCCCGCCCGAATTGGCGCTGGTCCGTGACACATACCAAAAGCTGGTCGATCGCCACGACCCGCAGACGCCTATGCTCTATGAAAAACTGTTCGCGCGAGATCCGGACTTGCGTCCGATGTTCCGCGAAGACCTGGCGGGACAAGGCATGAAGTTCATGTCGACGCTGGGAACCATCATTGCGGCGCTCGACGCGCCCGACCTTTTGGCCAAAGAGTTGCAGAAACTCGCGGATGGTCACGATGCGCTTGGCGTTGAACCAGAACACTATACCGTCATGAGAGAGGCCCTCCTCGACACGCTCGCCGTACATCTGGGTCCCGACCTCACGCCCCAGGCCCGCGCCGCTTGGCAAACCGCATATGATCAGATCGCGGCTGACATGATCGCTGCCGCCGACGCCTAGGCCTTACGGCCCACCGGGATCGGCCGTTCGGCCCGTTGACATCAACGGGTGCAGGCAGTAAGTGACCCGCAACTTACGGAAGCGTCATACCTTCCGGTCCTGCGCCTTTGATCAGGATCGACACCCGTCAGCGCGTTGCGCCCGCGGGTGCCTTTGCGGTTTGGGCGCTCGGTTTTGGAACTGGCACATGTCTCATGCTTCGCAGCACGACAGCACAAGCGATCCTCAGACGCACAGCCCTTGCCGCGGGCCTGTACCTGGTGGTCATGGCCATCGCGCTGCTAGTGGTCAAGCTGGGCGATTGCCAGGGCGCCATCGGCTGGTCCGAGATTCGCTGCACGCGCATCCCGACGGGCCTGGGATCGGCCGCCATGTCGGTGTTCTTCATCGGTGGCGCGGTTCTGGTTCTGGGATGGTGGATGGTCCTGCTCGCCATCGCGGCGCCGGTTCTGATCCTGGAAATACGCGCCAGACGCAAAGGAAACTGATCTGATGTTCGAGTCACTTTCCGACCGCCTGTCCGGCGTCCTCGACCGCCTGACCAAACAGGGTGCACTGTCCGAAGAAGACGTCACTACCGCCCTGCGCGAGGTCCGCGTCGCCCTGCTCGAAGCTGACGTGTCGCTGCCCGTTGCGCGCAGCTTCGTCAAGGCGGTTCAGGAAAAGGCGACGGGACAGGCGGTCACCAAATCGGTCACACCTGGACAGCAGGTGGTCAAGATCGTCCATGACGAGCTGGTGCATGTGCTGGCGGGCGATGACAACGAACCGAGATCGGAAGAGCGCCGCGCAGGGCCAGAGTGTAGCTCTCGGGGGGCGCCGCATCGCTAAGAAAAGACGACCACAACCGAAAAAGAGACCACCACAACTGAAAAAGAGACCACCACAACAGACAAGAAAGCAGACACAACATCTGACTTCACCACATCTACCGACTATGCCACCTCTTCATCAACAGAAGAAGGAACCACCTATTTCCCCACAACCGAACATTTCGACAGCACAACTGCCCCTACTACCATATCTGAGTACCAAACCTCCACTGAACCCTTCACCACGACATCACCAGACGAAAACATCTTCACCAGCATCCCAAACTAAATTATTATTCCAGTCGATGAAA
>CAYWND010000188.1:0-5976 GCA_964459085.1 uncultured Oceanibium sp.
TGGAGCAGGATCAGGGGGCAAGACCAATGATGGTGACACCAGCGATCATTGTTAGTCTTCTGATCTTTCCGTGGATCGTCGTGACGGTCATGCGGCGGGGTGAGCGGGCAATGCGATCTGCCGGTGTTCTAGGTGTTTGCCTGGTCTTTCTATTTACCGGCATTGGCCACTTCATCAAGACCGAGCCGATGGCACAGATGCTCCCGGGTTTCGTCCCGTTGAGAACACTGCTGGTGATCGCTACGGGGGTGCTTGAGTTACTGTTGGCAGTTCTGATTCTGCTCCCAGCTGCTCGGCGAATCATCGGCTTATGCCTCATCGTCATGCTTGTGCTATTCCTGCCCGCCAACATTTACGCCGCAGTAGAGCGAGTACCGATGGGGGGACACGCATGGGGGCCTTGGTATCTGGCGATTCGAGTGCCCCTACAAGCCTTGCTAGTCGGTTGGACTTACTACTTTGCGGTGCGACCTCAAGGCCAACTGCAGTTGACCGGCGACGCCCGCGATGGATAATCCGGTGATCAGCACGTGGCTACGTGTTTGTATAACTGAATAAGGCCCGGCACCAATAGCTGCGGCAGAATTACTACCAGCGAAGTCTTCCTTGAGTCATTGAATGCAACCTAAGACTTTCGATGACATGCCGATGCTTGATGAGGTACTCGAACTCCAGAGGGATTTAAGTGCTTCGAACGACATCGGTACATTGATTTACACGTTTGCCGATCGGTTCAGGAAGCTCTATGGCGTCGAGGCGGTGCTTGGACTCGACGTCCAAGGCCTTGAACAAGGCCAGTTCCGCGTCATGGACTTTATCAACTCAATCGAGGGCCTGACCCCTGAGCGTGTTCTTGAAAATGCAAAGTGGGAACTCCCCCGAGATCCTATTCATATCCCTACCGAGTCTGGCGGTGTCATTAGTCAGATCATCCAAAGCACCAAGCCTTCACTTTGTGAGGAGATTGAACCTCAGGCGGATCCTGTTTTGTCACGCTTGTTAGATTGGCGATGCGACATCATCTCGGTGCCCGTCTTTCATGATCGGCAGTTGAATGAGTGGTTCCTGGTCTTTAGGCAGCCGGGATCGGCGGTTGATGCCACACTGATCCGTTTGCTGGTGTCCATGTTCAATATGTTCAGCCGCTCGATTACCCAGATCGCACTTCACCGGGAAGTGGCAGAACTCAATGAGAAGCTCGATGGGAAGCTGAAGGAAGTTGCTCAAGTACAGCGGTCTATCTTGCCCGAGGAATTGCCAGACCATGAGGCTTTAGACATCGCGGTGCACTACCTGCCGTGTGATATGGCGGGTGGTGACTATTACGATTTCCGTTCTTTTGAAGATGGATCGGTGGGGATTGTAGTTGCTGATGTCTCAGGACATGGGCCCGGCGCCGCTGTGGTGATGGCGATGCTCCGAACAGCGATGTCAATCGACCGCGCACTCCACACGGACGCGGGCAGCACCGTTCACACCATCAACCAGTATCTTTGGGATGGACTAAGTGCTGGCACATTTGTAACGGCGTTCTTCTTGAAGATACACCCTGAGACGGGCCGTGTAGGCTACGCCTCTGCGGGTCATTGGCCGGCGCTCGTACGCAAAGCCGATGGTGCCGTTCATAAGCTCGATCATGGCAGCGGTCCACCGATCGGGTTGCTCGAGGAGCTGCAGGCGCCAGGGGGCGACTATCAGCTAGACGATGGGGATGCGGTGCTGCTGTACACCGACGGCATCACCGAGGCATTTGATCCCGAGAATCAGGCATTTGGTAACGTCAAGCTTGAAGAGACATTGACAACGGATCACTCTACATCGGCACAAGCAACGCTTGACGCGATCCGCAGCGCAGTTGACAAGCATGTGAAGGGTCGCGAGCCTTCTGACGATCAATGTATGGTTGCGATCCGATACAGCGGGGTGAGGGATTTTTGCAAAGCTGGACTCGAACCGGCTTAATAAAAAACCGCCCTGTTAGAGGCGATTTTTCTTCTTATGTTTATTCGATATCTGTACGACCCATCGCTATCTCATCTTGCGGATGCCATAGCTCATCATCCCACCAACTGATCAACCAAAGGACCGTGTGGCGAGTCCTTTCCCGATTCCCTACCGGCGTGGCGACAACCTCACGTTCTTCACGGAATGCGCCCCAGAAGTTGGAGTCGAAGTCGTTGCGGGTCAGCAGGCGATGGTCCGCGTCGTATTGAGTCACCGTCCCATTCACAAACGCGAACAACGGGAGGCAGGTCTGGAACTCCGACTCGATGTACGCAGCAGGTGAACCTTCCTCTTGGACTTCCGCGAACACATGCAAGTGGTTATGCACGAGTGGTGCGAAGCTGACGTCATAGAGTTCTTCTTCCGCATTCTCCTGAGATCTGAGAAGATCCAGGCCCTCTACGAGTTGAGTGATCCGATCCGGTTCATTGGGCGTTGCCGCGAAATCATAGTTGTGGGCAGCGCACCCGGTCAGGACAAGGCCGGTTGCCAGCAGCAGGACAAACTTAAAGACAGTACTCATGTTGTTTCCTTTCTAGGATGGGTTGGGGTTTCTCAGTAAATCGTTTTCGACGGATCCAGCACTCCGCAACCGTTAGGTGCACGACCCATGCACCCGACTGGATGCCTTCATCAAGGGCCTGCGGGAGTTCGGTGGTGCCGAAGTAAATGAAAAAGGGGGCGCTGATGAAAACCAGCGTGCCGGCGGGCATCGAGATCGCGAACGCACGAATCATCCAGTTCTGGTGGGCGGGGATGTCTCGACGTTTGATCGCGAGCAGGCCCAGCAACAGGCAGGCTGCCCACAGCGGGCCGAAGAGCAATCTGCCGTAATACAGGATGGGGCCGCTTACATCGGGGTGTATGACGGTCAACCATGTTGCTGCCGCTGCGCTCACGATCCCTGCGGGCACCGCGATCCGGCCAAGCCTTCGATGCAGCGCTGAATTGTGTTTACGGATCCCCGGCACGATCTGCAGCGCCGCAAAGATGTAGAACGTCATCGCTCCCACTACATGGATAAACAGTGGCAAATTGTCTGAACGACGTTGCAGCATTAAAGGAAACCAATCCCACTCCATAATGAGTGTGGTGCCTCGATAGAGGCCTGCTGCAAGCGGGACCAGGCAGGTAAGGAACAGGCCGACGTAGGCCAGTGTTCTAGTATTTGTTAATTTCTTGGTTATCGTGTTCATGTCTGGTTCTCCTGGCCGTCACCAACCTCGACCATAAAGACTTCATTGAGTGGTTTGCCAAGGGCGTCGGCGATCAGGAACGCGAGTTCGAGGCTTGGCGAGTAGCGAGCCTTCTCGATCGCGGCGATCGTCTGCCGGGTGCAGCCGACTTTGTCTGCCAATGCTTGCTGTGTCATCTCGTCGTTCTCGAAACGCAGCCGGCGGACCGTGTTGTTGATCTTGAGCTTGGCCATGTCACGCCCCAAACCGGTAGCTGCCCAGCCGGACCACATTGCCAACGAGGTCGCCGAACGCCATAGAGAAGAACAGGATGTTGAGCGCCAGGATCGTGGGCCAACCGATCGCCAGCCCCGTCAGCATCACCATGTATCCCAGGCAGACAAAGACGATCATGGCAACCATGCCCCTCAGCCTGAACTTCTGGTCCCGCTCGTCGACCACTTGTGGCCCGCGCTCTTGGCTGATCATCTTTGCAAGGACGTTCAGCACGATCGTCAAAAGGATGGCCGCGGGGATGACCCAGACGACTGCACGGGCCCAGGTCATGATGGCATCATCTCCCTCAAACGCACCGGCGTTGTAGAGCTGGACGACTCGTACGATGGCATAGCTATTCACCAAAACAGTGGTGATCAGGGCGACAACAGTTGCTCTCTCTTGGTTGCTCATGGCTCACATTCGGGTGGGATGAGGGTTGCTGTGTCCAGTAGAACAGACACAGTGTTATAAATATTTCACTCTATGTCAAATATTTTTAACATCTATTTGATTGGATTTCGTTTGGGCTCGGCCGCGAATTTAGATCACGGATCAATTCCCAGTGAATCTGGACATCCCCAAGCCTTCCTAGGCTAGACTTCAATTCTGTATGTATTGAAGGGCTCCCCCGCGATTTCAGTCTGGACGATGGGATCTCCCAAGATTCTGGCGATCGCCCTCTGCTGCGGCCTGCTCTGAGGCAAGTGGATCATGAGATGGTCATGGCCTATGTCTGAAGCCCAGGACCTCACCTCCCGCATCACTTCAGCGCCGTGGCGCCAATACGCGGGCGACAGGACAATGGCGAGTTCAAAATGGCCGTCGTGTTTCTGAATCCCGCACCATCCAGCAAGCGCCTGCCCCTGACGGATGGCTCGGATCATGCAGCCGGGCGAATCGTTCTCTTCTGACTTTGATTCGGCCCATTCTTTGGCAGTCGATTCCGTGAAGATCGGGTGGTCGATGAGGTACTTGCGCACAGCGGGGGCGTTGAGGAGTTCAACAAGTTCCGCTGGCGTGGGCGAAACGATGGGGTGGTAGGTAAGCATGCGGCGTGTCGTACACTTCGGACAGTGGATCTGCTAGAGAGCCTTCAAGGCGATATGCGTGTTGTTGGCAATCGCTCCAGCCAGTTGTCGGCGACCACCCTTGTCAAACCGAAGGCCTGGGTAAAGGTGCGGCATCGCAGACGCGATCAGCGAGGGGTAAATGCATTGGGCACTCACAAGCATGGCAATCCGCCTGACGTCGGCAAGTCTCGCATTGGGGCCGGCGACCTCTCGGCAGGCCGTGACCAACGCATCGAAAACCCGCCCGATGGACAGCTCAACCTGACGCTCAAACGCAGGTGTCGGGTCAAGCATCTCATGGATCATCATCCGGGAAAGGTCGGACGCCTTGCCCTCATGGGTCAATGCGTGGTCAATCAGCATGGCGATGAAGTACTGAAGTCTTTCATACGGTGGATGATCCGACCAGAAATCGCGCTCGGTATCGAGTTCGACCCAGCGGTTGGACGCATTACTCCGGGCCCGCGCATAGTCCAGGGACGCGTCGTACAGCCCGCGCTTAGAGCCAAAGTGATAGTTCACCGAGGCCACGTTCGCGTCTGCAGCTTCGCAGATCTGCCGTACGCTGGTTGCCGCATAGCCCTGACCCGCGAACAAACCGACGGCAGATGTAAGGATCCGGTCTTTGGTCGATGCGTCCATGCCAACAGACTAATCGTTTATTGCGGGTAGCAGGAAACTCAGGTGCATCTCAGCATGCCTGCAATGCAGTTGTTCCCACTGCTCATGGGTCATCGGCCCAAAGAGCGGGCTTGGATGTGACATCGCACCGGGACGAGACGCGGCCTCGATATCCTTACGGAACGCCGCTAGCGCCTCCTCCATAGTGATCTCGTCAGGTGGCTCAAAGATCTCGACAGTCTTGAATCCTGCTTTGAAGGGAGACCTCAAAAAATAGCCCTTGAACACCTTGCCCAGTATGCGGTAAAGCAGCGGCATCTTGAAATCGGTTCCGCTGTGAGCGATCCGGACCACCCGGCGGATATGGTCGATGTTTTGGGCCGGCGTCCACTTGCCAAGGCTGATTACGCGCCCCGATGCGAGCGATTCGACCTCGTTCAGGATGTCCTGCATCGTCTCGAAGTGAAGTTCTCGCCTGGCTTTAGGTTGCTCGGCATGTTCTATACTCATGGATGGGGCGGCGATATTCATGGCTTGACCTCAGGGTTTGGGGTGCTTGATATTAACAATCGTATTAAACGATCGTTTATAAATCAAGCCGCCGACACAAACTTTCTATTCCATCAGCCAATCATTTTTTCATCAGCGGGCGCGGCCTGGGTCGATCGGCGGCGTCATTGCAGCCGCCATAAGACTCAGGAGCTTCTTACCGAGTCTCCTGTCGCCTTCCTGAATGCTGGCATGATTCGCTGCAAATTTCTTCATCGGCAATCGCCCATCGGCAGCCGCGACCATGGGCTCATAATCAAAAAGCAGCACGACCTCTG
>CAYWND010000189.1:0-5966 GCA_964459085.1 uncultured Oceanibium sp.
AGGTCAACTCGACATTCGCGTGGTGGGCGAACCGGCGCGGGTCGATCACCCAGGTGTCATAGCAGGCCTCGCCATGCACGATCTGCTGGGCCAGCAGCCAGCCGTGGCCGCCGCCCTCGCCCAGTCCTGCGCGCAGGCCGATGATACAATAGGCGTTCCGCTTGCCCGGGATCGGGCCAACCAGCGGCGCGCCGTCGATGGTGTAGGTGATGGGGCCGTTGACGACAGTGTGGATGCCGACCTCGGTCAGGGCGGGCATTCGGGCAAAGGCGCCCTCCAGCACGTCCGTCACCCGATCCAGATCATCGGGGCACAGCGCGTTGACGAAATTGGGGTCGATCCCGTCCATGCCCCAGGGCTTGCAGTCCTGTTCATAGAAACCGACCAGCAGCCCCATCTTTTCCTGTCGGCAATAATAGTCGCTGATCGGGCAGCGGATCAGAGGCATCCGGTGGCCGGCGTCGCGGATCGCCGGTATCTCCTCGGTCAGGAAATACTGATGTTCCATCGAGGCGACGGGGTGGTGGACGCCCATCATGGCGCCGACCTCGTTGACGCGATAGCCACCCGCGTTCACCACGATGTCGCAGTCAATATCGCCCTTTTCGGTATGCACGGTCCAGGTGTCATCCGAGTGCTGGGTCAAGGCAGTCACCGGCGTGTTGCGATAAACCTCGGCCCCGGCTTTGCGCGCCCTGCGCGCCAGCGCCTGGCAAAGTTGCGCGGGGTCGATGTCACCATCCATCGGGTCCCACAGCCCGCCGATCAGATTGTCGGTTGAGATCAGCGGGTGGCGGCGGGCGCACTCCTCGGCATCGATCACCTCGAAATGCACGTCCATGCCACGCGCCATCGAGGCGAAATGGCGATAGCCCTGCATCTGCGCCTCGGTATTGGCCAGGCGGATGCCTCCGTCGCCGTGGTGATAGTTGATCGGATAATCCGGGTCGGCGGCAAGGTCCTGATACAGCGCGATAGAGTGGGATTTCAGCCCCACCATCGTCTGGTTCATCCCGAAATTCGTGACCTGCGCGGCCGAATGCCAAGTGGTGCCCGAGGTCAGTTCGTTGCGTTCCACCAGCACGACATCGCTCCAGCCCTCCTGTGTCAGGTGGTAGAGTGTGGAACACCCTGCGATCCCACCCCCGATGACAACAACACGCGTGCGCGATTTCATGGCCCTTGGCCCCCTTGGCATTCAGCGGTGGGACAGTAAGGGCGCAAGCGGCGGGCGATTACAAAGGCAAGTTCAGGAGTTCCAAAACTTGGGAGCGTAATTTTGAAATTTGCGAAATCGTGCAGGAACCGTTGCGCTTGGCGCGGCGTGGGAATTTTCTGGTGGATGCAACTACGGAGCCATCAGAACATGAGCGGTCGACGAAGCAAACGGTCCGGACGTGACGCAAGGCACAGCCTGCGCGCCGCACCGCCGCGCGTCGATCCCTGCCCCCCCGGCCAGCCTGGCGGTGCCTATACGCCGCTGACCCAGGCCGACATGGTCCAGATCCATCGCACGGCCTTGCGCCTGCTGGAAGATCTTGGCATGGGCGAGGTGCCCGAGCGTCTTCGTGTGGATCTGTTGGCGGCTGGTGCCATCGAGGGTGCGGACGGGCGCGTATGTCTGCCGGAAAAATTGGTTGGTGAGGCAATTGCAGCGGCGCCCGGACAGTTTGTGTTCCATGGCAAAGACAGCGCACGGTCCATCACGGTTGGCGACAAAAATGTTCACTTCGGGACCGGTGGTGCAGCCGTTCAGACGCTGGATCCGGAAACAGGGACCTACCGGGCGTCGACCCTTGCCGATCTGCACAACTTCACCCGCCTTCAGGACACGCTGGCAAATGTCAGTTGGTTCACCCGATGCTGTGTGGCAACCGACGTGCCCGATCCATTTGATCTGGACGTGAACACAGCCTATGCGCTGATCCGCAACACGACCAAACCGGTGGCAACATCCTTCACCCTGGCCGAGCATGTAGCGCCCATTGTCGAGATGCTGGATATTGCCGCCGGGGGGCTGGGCGCATTTGCTCAGCGGCCTTTTCTGAAGGCGCATATCAGCCCCGTGATCTCGCCCATGCGCTACGGCGAAGATGCGGTTGATGTGGTCTATGAGTGCATCCGCCACAACATCCCGATGTCCTGCATTACCGCGGCACAGGCAGGTGCCACCGCGCCCGCCACGATGGCTGGATTTCTGGCCCAATCCCTGGCCGAAACGCTGGCCAGCCTGGTTATGGTCCAGGTCATTCGGCCTGGGCATCCGATTATCTTTTCGAATTGGCCTTTTGTCATCGATCTGCGGACCGGGGCGTTTTCAGGTGGCAGCGGCGAGACCGCGGTACTGAACGCGGCCTCGGCGCAACTGTCGAACTGGCTGGGTCTGGTGTCGGGGGTGGCCTGTTCAATGACCGACGCCAAGGCGATCGATGCCCAGTACGGGGCAGAGAAAGGCCTGACCTCGATGGCGGCGGCACTGGCGGGCGGCAACCTGATCTACGAGAGCTCGGGCATGACCGCGTCGCTGCTTGGCGTCAGTTTCGAGGGATTTGTGCTGGATGACGAAATGCATTCCGCCACCTACCGTGCGCTGCGCGGGATCGAGGTGACGGACGAAAACCTGGGGTTCGATGCAATCTGCGATGCGGTGTTGGGCGAGGGGCACTTTCTGGGCGCGCAGCAGACCTACGAGGCGATGGAGCGGGACTATTTCTACCCCTCGTTGGCCGACAGGGCCGATCCGCGCAGCTGGGCCGGCAGCGGATCGTTGGACGCGTGGCAGCGCGCAAGCGAACGGGTGCAGCGGATCCTGGGGTCACACCACCCAGAATATCTAACCCCGGATCAGGACCACGAAATCCGCGACCGGTTCAACATCACTCAATAGGCGGTACCTCTGCCAGGTGAAAGCTGTCCTTCAACCACGGTTCGGCGTCATGAAACGGCGCAATGGCGTGTTCGGTCACCAGCTCGCGCATCGTTGTATAGACCAGTTCCAGCACCGCGCGCGAACAATCCGGCGTCGCAACGACTGACAGCGTGCGCGAAAAGCTCTTGCCTGGAAATCGGTGCATACGGACGCGCGACTGAAACTGCCCGGCACGCGCAAAAAGCAGCGGTGTCGAGATTGCCCAACCAGCGCCCGCCGCAACCATAGCCATGATGGTCTGGTTGTTGTCGCATTCGAACTTGTCGGGCACGGCCAGGCCCGAACGCTTGAGTTGTGCCTCGATTTGACGGGCGATCATGAGGTTGCCGGAAAACCGCAACATTGGCAGCGATGTCTTGCCGTGAAGGGCGTCTTCGGGCGCGATATCGGATCCGCGGGGCAGCACGATAACAAAAGGGTCCTGAACCAGCGGCACGTCCCTTAGATCCCCGATCCGGCCCGGCGGGCTGCCGGTGATGCCCAAGTCCAGTTTCCGGTCGCCTAGCATTCCGATGATCGCATTGCTTGTGTCTGTGTGATGAAGAAACCGGCAGCGCGGCATGGTGCGCGACAACAGCACCGCCAATTGCGGGAAGATGTCGCTGTCGAAGTCCTCGATTGTCCCGATGCGCAGGTAGCTGGCCTCGGTAATGTCGCCGGCCGAGGCCTCGGCGGTGGCCCTTCGGATTGCGCGTAGCGGGTCTTCGATGTTGTGCAGAAAATCCCGGCCCTTGGCGGTCAAGACCATCGGACGTCGCGCGTGATTGAACAGATCAACGCCAAGGTGCTGCTCAAGGGTCCGCAGATGATGCGAGATCGTGCTGACAGACAGCGCCGTTTCCTCGGACACGGCCTGAAGCGTGCCTTTGCGGGCGCAGAGCTGAAACAGCTCGAGTGACTTCAGGCTGAGATCCTTGCGGGGTAGCGGTGGGATAGGTGCCTCCTGCGTAGCCGCAATATTGCGACACTTCGGGAACAATGCTTCGATCAGTTGAAAGAATTGCCCGCCAGCCGCCGCAGATCAAGTGGCTATGGGGCTATAGCGTCTCGGTCACTTTTTTCAGGTGCTGCGGGGCATCGGGATCGATACCACGCGCGACAGCAACCGCTTCGACCATGGCGTAGAACGACACCACCAACGACAGCGGATCGGTCAGCCAGTGATCGGTCCGCACATGGGGCAGAGGGATGGCCCGGGCTACGTGTTCGGTGGTGGCAAAAACCCTGGCGCCCTTGTCCGCCAATGTATCGGCGACATCCGCGACGCTGACCTCGGCGGCATCGCCTGCGGCCAGCGCGATGACCGGAAAATCCGGCGCGATGATGGACACCGGGCCGTGCTGCACCTCGGCCGAGGAGTAGCTTTCGGCGTGGATGCGGCAGGTTTCCTTGAACTTCAGCGCGGCTTCGTTCGCGATCGCCCAGGATGGGCCCCGGCCCAGCATATAGACCGAGCTGTCACCAAGCGCGTCAGCAGCCACCGACCAGTCGCAATCCGTGGCCTGAGCCAAGTGCCCAGGAAGGGCATTGATTGCCGCGACCAGTTCAGTGTCCCCTTTCCACTCGGCCAACAGCCAAAGGCCTGCTACCGCCGAGGTCACAAAGGTTTTGGTTGCGGCGACGCTGACCTCGGGCCCTGCATGGATCGGCAGTGTTACATTGGCGACCTGTGCCAATGGCGAGGCCGGGTCGTTGGTGATCGCCAGCGTAGGCGCGCCGGACGCGCAAATAGACCTGGTCATGCTGACGATGTCGGGGCTTTGGCCCGATTGGGACACCGCCAGGCAAAATCCGCCTTCAGCGGCAATGTCCGCGCCATAGACCGAATGGACCGAAGGCCCGACCGAGGCCATAGGCAGTCCCAACAGGATCTCGCTTGCGTATTTCAGATATGTGCAGGCGTGGTCCGAGGATCCGCGCGCAACCGACAGCAAAAAGCGTGGATCGGTCTCGCGCGCCAGCGACACCGCCTGTTGGACCGCAGGGCCGCCGTTGGTCAGCAGCCGGTCGACCGCATTAGGGATCTCGCAGATTTCCTGGCGCATCAGGGTTGGTTTCGGGGTCATCGTGATCTCTCTGACAGGCGGGGCGTGGCGGATCGTGAGAGCAGGCTAGCCGCCGGGCGCCCAGCCGTCATAGAACGGCATTTCTTGCGCCAGAGGCAGGGATACCGGCCCGCCCTGTGACAGCGACTGATAAACAGCGGTGACAAACTCGATTGACCGGCGCCCATCGGACAGGGTGACCGCAGCACCCTCGTCGCCCGCCAGGGCATCGGCAACTGCGTCGAGGAACCCTGCAAATCCGACCTGGCTCGGCGGCACCGCGGTAATCATGCTGTTCACCGCGTCCTGGGTCAGCGCACCGCGTGCCCTAAACCGCCATGCCCCTTCGGCGGGATTGTATGGCAGGGTATCGCTTTCCGCCGTCAGGTTGCCGAAACAGAACTTCAGGCGGCTTTCATCGGTCGCGGCACCAAGCGTGACGGAACTGGTCGCCAGCGCACCCGAGGCCATGCGCATGGACAGCGCGGCGCAATCCTCGGTCTCGATGTCGTTTGCGCGCGTATCCGCGAAGGCATGAACCTCGGCCACCGGACCCAGAATGTGACATAACAGGTCATGGCTATGGATCGCGTGGCCCAGGATCGCGCCTCCAGCCTCGCCAGCCCATGTTCCGCGCCACGGCACGGCATAGTAGTCCGGTCCGCGGTTCCAGTGCGTCTCGAGGCTGGCGACCAGCGCAGTGCCGGTCAGGTTCGCATCCACAAGTGCGCGCAGTTGGGCCATCGCCGGTCCATACCGGTACTGAAAGACGGGGAACAGCCGCTTGCCTGACCGTGTGACCGCCGCCTCAAGTGCGTCGACTTCGCGCAGGGATCGCGCCAGGGGTTTTTCGCAGATCACGTGCTTGCCGGCATCCAGCGCATCCCGGCTGGCGGGCAGGTGCAGGCGTGGCGGCAGGCAGATGTCCACAAGGTCGATACCCGGGTCCTGCAACACAACTGCCATGTCGTCCGTGACAACCAGTCCAGGCG
>CAYWND010000190.1:0-5952 GCA_964459085.1 uncultured Oceanibium sp.
GGGGCGGTGCTGAAATGGGTCGACGTGGACGTGAACGGCGATCTGGACCCGCAGGCGGTGATCGACGCCATCGGGCCGAAAACCAAGCTGGTGGCGATCACGCATATGTCGAACGTGCTGGGCACAGTGGTCGACATCAAGACGATCTGCGAGGCGGCGCGTGCGCGCGGCGTGGCGGTCTGCGTCGACGGATCCCAATCGGCGGTCCATATGCCGGTGGATGTGGCCGATCTGGGCTGCGATTTCTTTGCGATCACGGGACACAAGCTGTACGGCCCGTCAGCCTCGGGCGCGATCTACATGCGCCGCGGGCGGATGGCCGAGATGCGCCCCTTTGTCGGCGGTGGCGACATGATCCGCGAGGTGTCCAAGGAGACCGTCACCTACAACGATCCGCCGCACAAGTTCGAGGCGGGAACGCCGGGTATCGTGCAGATGATCGGGCTGGGTGCTGCGCTGGATTACATGAACAGCCTGTGGCTGGAAAACATCGCGGCGCACTAGTCCAGCCTGCGCGGCTATGCCGCCGCGAAGTTCGACGGTCTGAACTGGTTGAATATCCAGGGCAAGGCGCCGGGCAAGGGGGCGATTTTCTCGTTCACCATGGACGGGGCGGGGCATGCGCATGACATCTCGACCGTGGTGGACCGCAAGGGGGTGGCGGTGCGCGCCGGACACCATTGCGCGCAGCCCCTGATGGAGCATCTGGGCGTGACTGCGACCTGCCGTGCGTCCTTTGGTCTGTACAACACCAAGGCCGAGGTCGACACGCTGGTCGAGGCGCTGGAACTCTGCCACGAGTTGTTTGCCTGAGATCGGCACACAACCGTCCCCTAATTAGCGCTTTTTTTCCAAACTCGCGTCACATTCCGCGGCGCATATTGCCCATGCGGTTCAGGGGCATCGCGGACGAGTTTTGTGACGGGAGACGGGATGATGACCCCCAGGGCGGTATTCAGGGCCATTCGAAAGTATGCAACGGCGGGCTTCGGCCTGGCGGGGCTGGTGGCCAGCGTGACGCTGCTGACCGGGATCCTGTCCGATCCGACCTTTGCCCAGTCCCGTGATGCCGGGTTGGAAAGCGCGCTGGTCGTGGCCAATGCGAAGTATGCCAACCCTGACGCCCGAAACGCGGGGGACCTGGGGGCGATGCAGGCCTACCGCGACGATGCGGTCGCGCTGTCAGCCACGCGCACGGCACTGAACGAGATTTATCGCGAGTTGCGCGAGATTGGCTATGCCTCGGTCGAGGTGCGCGACACCGCCGGTTTGTCCGGCGCGCTGGAGGCCGAGGCGGCGGTGCTGGATGCCGAGATTTCCGACCTGGCCGCCGCTGTCGAAGCGATCAAGTGGCAGGGTGCCGTGAACCGGGCGACGCCGTCACCCGAATACCAGGTTCTGGCCGATACCCTGAAGGACAAGCAGATCGCCCGCGACCGACTGGCGGCCGAAATGGTGGTCCTGAATTCCATCGGGCTGCTGGAACGCGACGCCGCAACGCTGGAGCGCAACGCCATCGCCAAGCTGGAGCGGCTGGCGGGACGCCCCTTGCAGATCGACCAGATCCGCGAGATCAACGGTATCCTGGAGATCCCGCTGGACCGCCGCTGAGCCGCGGTTCGCGGCCATTGCCGTGCGGCAGACTGGACAGGGTCCATGCGGCCTGGCGGGGAAAGAACTACGGCAAAAATCCGCAAAAATCAGGTTGGAATGCGTTTCGTATGCCCTGATTGCCATCTTGATGCCGTTTTCTTGATTATCTTCGCTACACTCGCTAATCCGGTGTGCAGATCAGTTTGATCTGTCGTTAAGGTGGTGAGGCGTTCGCGGAAAGACCGGCGGTGGGACCAGTCGCCATCTGTCAGACCCGTATCGAAGTTGAGAGGCGGAAAATGGGTGCATACCGTAGGACCTTGGGTCTGGCCTCGGCGATCGCCGTATCAGCGGTGCTGGCTGCGGCGCCAGCCTTGGCCAATAATGGCAAGGGCAAAGGCGCGGGTAACGGCAAGGGCCACGGTAACAGCATCGAAAAATCCGCCGACGCCAAGCCTGGAAACGGATATGGCCGCGGCAACGGCGGCGGCGGCAAGGGCGTGTCGGGCAGCTCGGGCAAGAACTGGGCAAGCCACGCCAAGGACAAGCCTGCGAAGCGTGGCAAGGCGCTGGCCGCCAAAGTTCCCCCGGGCCAGCAGAAAAAGCTGGCGCGGGCAGAGGCCCGGGCCGAAACGCTGACCGACGATGGTCCCCAGATCAAGAACGGCACATTGCGATCCTCGATGGGATCGCTGAACGCGGCGCATGCGAACATTCGCGCGTTGGAGAATGCGTCGCCGAACTCGCGCGTTGGCAAGCTGGCGATCTATCGCGAAAAGATGATCGAGGCGGCGGTGCTGCAGGGCGACCTGAATACCGCGCTGCAAGACTTCGTGGCCGCTGGCTATTCCGAAGAGGATTTGAGCAACCTCGACGGCCTGGTCGGGGATATCGAGGCAGAACTGGCCGAGGTCGACGATCTGCGCGCCGAGATCGAGGCAATCGAGTCGGATCCGACATTTGATCCCGAAACCCCGCCCGACGGGTATCTGGACCTGCTGGACGATCTGGCACTGGCCGAAGACGGTCTGAGCGCGCCCGAAGAGGATTTGCGCAACCAACTGGACACCCTTACCGCAGTCCGTGATCTGCCGGATGACATCGATCTGGCGCGGATGGAGTCCATGGACTATCTGAGCGCGGCAGCAAACAAGCCGTTGAACGAGGAATTCGCCGATCTGATCATTGCCGAGGTCAACCGCCTGTTGGGCATCGAGAAGATCGATCCGTTCGATCCGTTTCCCAAAGAGACCCTCGATGCCGCGATGGTGATCGACGCGCCCGTCGAATAGGCCGTCCCAGGGCAGAAGGTCTCAGCCTGGCGTCAAAACCGTTGTGCCCACCCCGCCGCCGCGCGCGCGCTGGGGGTCCAGCGACATCGGGATGTATTCCGACCGCCGCCACAGCAGGGACAGATCGTCGTAGTGCCGCGACAGGACATGGCCGCTTTGCCCCGTCGACAGGATAAAGACCGAGGCATCGGGATCTGCAAAGTCATAGACCGCGCGAAACACGCTGGCATGGATCGATGTATACGGCGCGGGGCCTGACGCCGCCGTTTGTCCGCGCAACAGCGTGGTGTCCCCGCCCGGCGTCTCTTGCCGAAGGTTGACCAGCCACCCCAGCAGCGGAATGTCGCCCAGCACCTCGTGCTTGTGCAGCGCTTGGTGGGCGGGACCCCAGCGCCAGCCCTCGATCCGGGTGCCATAACGTTCGCCCAGATCGACCAGGGCGGCATCAAGCGACAGGCGGGCAACATCCTGGCAAGTCTCGACCGCGCCAGACTGGCGGATGTCACACCAGGCCGAGGCGCCGTCAATGTCGCGAAAGACGCGTTCCAAAAACAGCGGATCGGGACGGGAAAAGCGGCCTGTCAGCGGACCCAGATCGTCGATCACCAACCGGCGCTGCAACTCGCGCAGCCAGGCGGCAAAGATCAGCGGCTCGGGCGCGTGTTCGTCCATCTCGCCATTCCATGAGGCCAGCGCCTCGAGCGCCTGCTGGCGGCGGCGTTCCAGCGTATCCTCGGCCGCCGGTTCGCCCTGGAACCACAGATCTCGCGCGATCAACGGCAGCAATGTGCGCGCGGCGGGCGAGACGGTGTCGGTCTGCGCCTCGATAAAGCTGTCGAGGGTGTGGAACTCGCGCCCGTTCAACAGCCGCCCGGCGCGTGCGATGCGATGCGCATCGCCCCAGTCAAAGGACCAGTGGCGGGGAAACGGTGCGTCGGTGATACGGTTGTTGGTGTTGACCACTATGCCCGAGGGCGGGTTTTCGACCATCGGATTGGTTTCGAACGGCAGGGTGCCGTCCCAGTCGTTTACGGCCAGCCATCCGGCGGCGGGAATCCGGCCCTGGCTGACATGGCGCGGGTTACGGGATGGCGTGCGGCCCATGGCATAGAGCGCGATGCCAGTTGCGTCCGCCGCGATCAGGTTCAGCGAGGGCGCGACATGCAGCGCAGCCGCGGCCCGGGCATCGGCCAGCGTGCGGGCGCGCATCAGTCCAAAGGCAGCCTGCAGCGTGGTGTCCTCCTCGTCCAGCGCGGTCCAGGCCAGGGCCGCGACATGGCCCGCAGGCGTCACGCTGTCGATCCCGAAATGGGGCGGGGGGATCACGGGGCCGTGGCGGGTGCGGCGCAGGGTGACCGTGCGCGGCCCCGATCCCTTGACCTGGATCACGCTTTGCGCGGTCTCGAACGGCACGAACCCGTCGGGGGTCTGGTATTGGGTGGTGTCGTCGGGATTGAGACGCTCGATATAGAAATCCGCGTCGTCCATGTATGCGCTGGTCAGGCCCCAGCCCAGCGCGCGCGTGCGCCCGATCAGGATGATCGGCATGCCGGGCACAGTGGCGCCGATCACGCCCCCGCTGACCAGTTCCAGCCGCGCCAGGTACATCACGCTGGGCGCGGTCAGCCTAAGATGGGGATCGGTCGCCAGCAAAGGCGCCCCGGCGGCAGCCCGGCCCGAGGCCGCCGCAAATGCGTTCGAGGCCCCTGCCAGGCCGCGCTGCGGCACCGGCGAGAGCGGATGGGGCAGCGCGGGCGTTCCCGCCAGCGCCAGGTGGCGGGTGTCGGGCAGCGCGGCATAGTCGGGCAGCGACATCAGCGCCGAGGGCGGTTCGGGCATGATATCGGCCAGCCGGTCAGGATCCAGGCGCAGGGCCAGTTGGGCGCGGATGACCTCGTTTCCGGGCGCATCCGTCAGGCGCAGGGCCATCAGTTTCTGGATCGCGATGGAATCAGCCGGGGTCCAGGGCGCGATCTCGGGCGAGAACAGAAAGAACTCGGGCGCGCCGCGGCCCAACGCCTCGTCCCGAACCAGTTCGAGATAGGCGTTTACGCCATCGGAATAGGCCTGCAGCAGGGCGCTGGTTTCAGGCGTCTGGCGGGTGGCGGCACGGGTGGCGCGACCGTAGAGGTCCAGGGCCCGCATCAGGTGGTCGACCTGCACCGTGTCCTCGCCAAACAGCTCGGACAGGCGGCCCTGCGCGACCCGGCGCAGCATGGTCATTTGCCACAGGCGGTCCTGCGCATGGGCAAAGCCCAGGCCGTAGAGCACGCCGGTATCGGTTTCGGCAAAGATGTGCGGCACCGCATAGCTGTCGCGCACGATCTCGACCGGGGTATCGAGCTTGGGCACCGCACGTTCCAGCGAATAGTCCGGCAGCGAATGCGACGCCAGATAATAGGCCAGCACCAGTCCCGCCAGCAGGATCCCCATGCCCGCGACCAGAAGCCGGAACAGCCATTTGAAGAGGGTGAGCACCTGTTGCACTGCCTTGGGTTGCTGCTTGACCTTCGCTGGTTACCAAGCCATGTCAGTGCGCACAATCACCAAGGGCCTTCAGGCAGGGAGAACCGCACATGGCGCGAACGGCATTCATCGGACTGGGTGTGATGGGATACCCTATGGCGGGACACCTGAAGGCAGCCGGGCACGAGGTCACGGTCTACAATCGGACCGCCGCCAAGGCCGAGGCCTGGGTGGCCGAGCATGGGGGGGCGATGGCCGCGACCCCGGCCGAAGCGGCCACAGGTGCCGAGTTCGTGTTTGCCTGTGTTGGCAACGATGACGACCTGCGCGGCGTCACTACGGGCGCGGACGGGGCCTTTGTCGGTATGGAGCCTGGCGCGGTCTTTGTCGATCACACCACCGCCTCGGCCGAGGTTGCGCGCGAGTTGGCGGAGGCCGCCAATGGTTTTGCCTTTATCGATGCACCGGTGTCCGGGGGCCAGGCGGGGGCCGAAAACGGCCAGTTGGTTGTCATGTGCGGCGGTGATCAACCCGCTTATGATACCGTTGCGCTGGTGATCGATGCCTACGCGAAAAAATGCGTGCGCCTGGGCGAAAGCGG
>CAYWND010000191.1:0-5948 GCA_964459085.1 uncultured Oceanibium sp.
CCCCGCCCACCCGATCTTTGATCACCTGCTGGGATTGCTGCCCGAGGCCCATCGCCGCGTGCCCGAAGGCCCCGCCTGGTGGATCACCGGCCCGCTGGTCTTTACCCTGGCCGCCCGCGCGGGACCGGTCTGCATCCTTGACGCCGGGCTGATCGGCGGGGCCGTGTCCGGAGGGCGTGCGGACGCCGACGCCGCCGCCGCAGCGTTGCGCCGCGACGGATCCCCGGCGGTCATTCTGGGCTGGAAACCGTGGGAAGATTAGATCGCTTCCGGCCGAGTTGGAATCGGCGACCGCCGCTCCGCTGTCCCGGGCTTGACCCGGGACCTCCCCTGCCACGGATTGCAAGGGTCCCGGGTCAAGCCCGGGACAGCGCGGCTACGTCAAATCCTGAAACGCTGTAGGCTCAGGATCCATGCCGCGCGACATAGGCCTCTGTGGTAATCAGCGAGACCTTCCCGCCAGGCTCCAGCGCGTATATCGCGTCCTGAGGGGCATCCGACGCCAATGCCTCCAGATAAGGCGCGCGGCTGTGGATCGCCCGCAGGATCCGCCCCGTCATGGCGTGCGAGACCAGGATCATCGCGCCCCCGTTGGATGCCGTGACCTCGGCGTGCACATCCGTCAGCCGCGTCACCACATCCTCCAGCGTCTCGCCACCCGGCCCGTGGAACACCCATTCCCGCTGTGCCTTGCCGCGCCGCGCATCGGGCCAGCGCTGGGCAATCTCGGCGCGGGTCAGCCCGTCCCATGCGCCCATCGCCACCTCGGCCAGCCGGGCATCCGTTTCCAGCGCCACGTCGCCGGGCAACGCATCCGCCACGATCCGGGCGGTGCGCCGCGCGCGCTCCAGCGGGCTGGTGAGCAGTCGCACGGGCGCGTCCCCCAGAACCTCGGCCAGCCGCCCAGCCACCGCCCGTGCCTGATCGAGGCCCAATGGCGTGAGGGGCGAATCGGTCCGGCCCTGATAGCGGCCATCGCGGTTGAACTGCGTCTCGCCGTGGCGCAGCAGGTAAAGCGTCGTCTCGCTTCTCATGCCCCATCCCCCGCCACCGACCACACATGGCGGTCCAGGATTTCGGCAATCCGCCCTGCAGCCACCTCCAGCGAATGCACCTCTTGCACCCGCCGCCGCGCATTTGCGCCCAGCCGGGCGCGCAGGCCCGAATCCCCCAACAGCGCCCCAACGGCATCCGCGAACGCCGCGACATCCCCCGCAGGCGTCAACAGGCCGGTCACACCATCCTGCACAACCTCGGGCACGCCTGCGGTCTCCAGCGCCACGACCGGCAGGCCCATCGCCTGCGCCTCCAGATAGGCCAGGCCGAACGCCTCGCCGCAGCCGGGCCAGACAAAGACCGAGGCTTGCGCCAGCGCCGTGCGGACGCCCTGGGGGTCGCGCTCGCCCGCCCAGGCGATCCGATCGCGGGGCAGGGCGGCGAATAGCGCCTCGACCTCGGCCCGCGCCGGGCCGTCCCCCACCGCCGTCAGGTGCCAGGGCCGGTCGCCCAGCCGCTCCAGCGCCTGCGCCAGCATCCCGAAACTGGTCAGCTTGTCGCCCGGCCGCATCATCGCAACCGCCACCAGTTCCTCGGCGTCGGGGACGGTCCGCATGGCCAGATAAGGCGCACAATCGATGAATGGCGCCACCCGCTCCAGCCGGATATCGGGATCGGCCTTGCGCAGACCGGCCGCATCCCGCGCGGTAAAGGCGATGTTGATCGCCGCCATCTGCACCGCCTCCAGCGCGCGGTCCCGGAACGCGGACCAATGCCCCTGAGACCGGCGATAGGAATGCGACGCCTCGAAGGTGACCAGCGGCACGCCATGCGCCTTGCACAAGTCCGGGCCCAGCAAGTCCGGCGACTTGTGATAAGGATGATAGCTGACCCACAGTCCCGGCGGGCCATCCTGCCGCCACACCCGGTCGATCCGGTCGCGCTCACGTTCTGCCTGCGCCAACAGATCCCGATAGGTGTCTGTATCTTCCGGATCCCGCAGATAGGTCCTCAGATCCGAGGCCAAAGCCACGTCATGCCCCGAGGCCGCCAGCGCCGCCATCAACTGCCGCGCCATCAGCCGGTCGCCCGAGGGTGCGGCGTGGCCGGGGGCCTTCATCGGCGCATAAAAGGCCACCGATCCGCCGCCTGCCGCCGCGCTCATGCGGGCGACCGGCTGGGCTTGGGATGCAGGACCAGCCAGTCCGTTGCCGCCTCGCGCCCCTCGCTAAAGGCCAGCAGGCGGCGGTCGTCATCGAACCGATCCAGTTCCGGAAACTCGGATATTGGTGTCGCCCCGGTGACCATGATCTCTGTGGTGAAATGGGTCGCCGCGCGATCGATCAACGCGGCCTTCTTGGCAGCCCCATCCTCGACCAGAAAATCATGCAACTCGATGATCACATGCAGGGTCGCCAGGTGCTGCAAGACCGCATCCGTCAGGACATGGAACTCGCCGCCTTCAATATCGCAAAGCGCGACACCCACAGCATCCTTGGGCACCGCGGCCAGGATCGCGGCTTCGGTCGCGTCCCCCTTGATCTCGATCCGCTCGGCCACGCCGTTCTGCGTCGCCGCTGCCCGCAGCGCCGCGCGCCCCTTTTGCGACCTCTCGAAACAGATCGCCCTGGAAAACAAACCGGCCCGCAGCGCGCCGACCGCGAAATACCCGTCCGCCGACCCCAGATCCAGCAGCACGCCATTCGGGTTGGCACAACCCACCAGCCGGTCGGTGACATGGCGTTCATACGTGCCCAGGATCTTGGCCGACACGTCATGCCGCCCCCAGGACGACGCGGTCGGCAATTTCAACCCCCTGAACGGCCCATGGGCGACGGTGTTGTCATGCAAATCCTTCAGATACGCGCTGACCTCGGCCTTGGCGGTCTCGATCCTGGTCTCGCTGTGATGGGGGGTGATCAGCGCCCTGACGGCTGCGCCAAACTTCCCCTGTTTCAGCTTTCTGACAGATTTTCTGAGGCGCTTTTTCAACAACTGGCCCTGATCCTGAACTGGCCCCGGCCTTGCGGCGGGCACCGCGCGTGTCGTTGCCGGGCCGAGCATGATTGAACCCCGCAGGATTGTCCACCGCATCCCGGACAGGACCGCACCACTGGTGCAGGCACGGGTGCCATTGGTGCCGGGCGCATGGACATCGCGGCGGGCCACGTCCCAATGGCGGCAACCACAAGACCGAAAGGGACCGCCATGCACCTGACATATCCCCCCCGCGCCGCCCAGGTCCTGCGCTGGATCGATATTCGAACACCCGTGGACGCCGCCCGGCTGTTCGGACTTCTGGGATCGGCCAGCGCGCTTTTGGCGGCACTTTTGCTGGCGATCCTGCTGATGGATACGCGGTTGATGGGCGGCGAATTGGTCTGGCTGAAGCCGCTGAAATTCGCGCTCTCGTTCGCGATCCTCTTTGGCACCGAGCACCTTGTCACCTGCCGCCTGTCGCGACCATGGCGACACAACCTCTTCCTGCTTGCGGCCGGCGTGGCAAGTGCCGCCGCCTTTGTCTTCGAGATGGCCTATATCATGGCCCAGGCCGCCCGCGGCGAGCCCTCGCATTTCAACGAAACCACGCCCTGGCATCAGGCGATGTATGCGCTGATGGGAACCGGTGCCAGCGCGCTGATGGCGACGATCGCGGTCATCGGCCTGGCGGTGCTGCTTGATCGCCAGGCCCGCCTTGCGTGCCCTGTGCGGGCCGGGATCTGGCTGGGGTTTCTGATCACGGTAATCCTGACGCTCTGGGTCGCGGGCGAGTTGGCTGGCAACGGCAGCCGCTATATCGGCACCCCGACCCAGGACGGAGCCAGAATTCCGGTCCTGGGCTGGTCGCTTCAGGTCGGCGACCTGCGGCCCGCGCATTTCCTGGCCCTGCACGCCATGCAGGTCCTGCCGCTGGTGGGCCTGGCCGCCGACCGCCTGCGTCTAGGCACCCGCATTGTCTGGGGATCGGGCGCGCTATATGTGGCCTTCACGGTTTTTGTATTTCTGCAGGCGCTTAGCGGCCTGCCATTGCTAACCCTCTAGCCGACCGGAGATGTTACATCTCGATGGACAGTGATGACCAACGCGGGCCCGGCATTGACGGACATGCGACGCGGCGCACCGGATGGATCGCCTACCTGATCCTCTCGGGCGCCGCGCTGACCCTTGCGCTGGCCTGGGTCGCACCCAGCGCGTCCGAGGGGTTGGGGACGCTGAACCGTCTGGTGTTCTGGGCGGTCCACGTGGCGCCCGCACTGATCCTGTGCGCAGCCACCCAGGTTCTTTTGGGCCGCCTGGGCCTGTTCGACAGAATGGCCGAGATCGTGCAGGTCGGACTGTCCGGCATCGCGGCAGCGGTGCTTTTCACGCCCGTCGCCCTGCTCTTGGACCGGCTTTTCCCCGATGCCGAGCCTGCCCCCGATCCCCCGCAACCCCTCGGGCTGGAACTGGTGATCGAATTTGCCCAGCTTTCCGTGCCCGTGGCACTCGCCTGGGTGCTGCTGAACACGCCCAGCCTGATCGACATCCGCCGCCGCGATGGCGTGCCAGCGGGCCTTTCGTCGGATGCGCCGGATCTGGACCAGACTGCACAACCAAACACCCCTGCCGCCACACCGCCGGATCCCGCCCTTGATGCGGACGAGGTCGAGTTCTGGTCCCGGCTGCCGCGCCGACTGGGCCGCAACGTGGTCGCGATGAGGGCCGAGTTGCACTATCTGCGCGTCTACACCGACCAGGGCGAGGCGCTGATCCTGTTCGGCTTTGGCCGTGCCGTGCGCCTGATCGAGGCGCGCCAGAGCGGCATGCAGATCCACCGGTCCCACTGGATCGGCCTGGACCATGTCGACGAACTGGACACGTCGGGCGGCAACATGATCTGCCGCTTGGTCACCGGCCTGACCCTGCCGGTCAGCCGAAAGAACCGCACACCGTTGCGGCAGACCCTCAAGGCCCGCGCCGCCCTGGACTGACGACCCCCAGCGCCAGCAAATCCGCACCGCACGTCCATTCGTGCCGGAACCCCGCCCGTTCGTGCAGGCGCGCTGGAATATCCCGATGTCCTTGCGACTTACCCCTCATGGCAGGCCGGACGCCGCCACGAGACACGCAAAGGACAGATATCATGATGACCTCCTCACCATCCCTCGCCCGGGCCGCAGTGATCTGCATCGCGGCCCTCAGCCCAACCGCCGCATCGGCACAGGACGGCGGGCTCTATGTCGAACTTTTCGGCGGGCTCTCTGCACTCTCGGACGCCGAACTGGGCGGCGCGATCACGGGCTCGGCCGGTTTCGGCTCGGGCAGCGTCGTCGGGCTGGCGGTGGGCTACGACTACAGGGGCAGCCCGTTCAGATCGGAACTGGAATACGCCTACCGGACCGCCGATGCGGACCCGTTCGGTGGCGGCGCCAGCGGTGACCTGGCCTCCACGACGCTGGCGGTCAACGGCTACTACGATTTCCGGGATTTCGGCCCCGCGCGCCTGACGCCCTATGTCGGGGCAGGCCTGGCCTATGTGACCGAGATTGATTTCGACATCGCCGGTGGTGGCGCGCCGGGCGAATACAACGACACCGGCGTTTTCGGCTACCAGCTGATGGCCGGTGCCTCCTACGCGGTCTCGGACCGCATCTCGCTGACCGGCGAAGTTCGCTACTTCGACGCGGGCAGCCAGACCCTGAATTCGGCCGGTGGCAGCCTCACCGCCGATTACAACAGCCTCGATGTCATCTTCGGCATCGGGCTGGATTTCTAGTCCGGCATGGCCCGGACAACAAACCTCCCTCTCAGACCCCGAAAGGATCCTACAATGACCACTCTGAAAACCCTCTGCGCCGCGACCCTGATCGCAGCCGCCTCGACCGCGAACGCCGCCAACATCGTGGACATCGCCGCATCCGACGATCGATTCTCGACACTGGTCGCCGCGGTCGGCGCCGCGGATCTGGCCG
>CAYWND010000192.1:0-5946 GCA_964459085.1 uncultured Oceanibium sp.
CGATCCAGCTGAGCTATGCGATCGGGGTTCCCGAGCCGTTGTCGATCTATGTCGACGGCCACGGCACCGCACAGGTCGATCCCGCCAAGATCGAGGCGGCGCTGCGGGACGTGATGAGCCTGACGCCACGAGGGATTCGGACCCATCTGGGCCTGAACCGGCCGATCTATCGCCGCACGGCGGCTTATGGCCATTTCGGGCGTCAACCGGACGCTGACGGCGGCTTCAGCTGGGAAAAGACGGATCTGACCGACGCTTTGAAATCCGCCTTGTCCAGCTAGGCCGGCGGGCCGGTGTCCACGTTCTTCAAAAGCTCTTTGCTGCTGGGCCTCGCCCTGGCACTGGGGCGGATCGTGGGCTTTGTGCGCGAGATGCTGGTGGCTGCGCGCCTTGGCGTCAGTGCCGAAGCGGACATTGCCGTGGTCTTTCTGACCCTTCCCGACTTTTTGGTCGGGTTGTTGCTGGCAGGCGGCTTTACTGCGGCCTTGGTGCCCGCGCTGAAGCGCGAGACAGGGGATGCGCGCGATGCGCTGTTCCGGTTCGTCGGAACGTGGAGCATGGCCATTTCCATACTCCTTGCGCTGCTGGTTGCCTTGAATCCTTCAGCGCTGTTCGGGATCCTTGCACCCGGACTGTCGCCACAACAAACCCAGCCCTGGTTGTCGTCGGTTGTCTATATTGCCCTGTCCGTACCGCTGGCGAGTTTTGCCGGCCTGATCGGGGCCTATCTGAATGTACGGGGCATATTCTTTATCGTGGGCTTGGGCACGGTGGCTTACAACCTAACGCTATGCGCGGTTCTGTTGCCCAATAGGGATCCGGCAACAGTTCTGTCGATGCTGTCGCTGGGGGTCTTGGCCGCAGGGCTTGTCCGCCTGGGCCTGCTGGGCTTTGTCGCCAAGCCGCCTGTACAGCCGCGTATTGCGCCCCCAGCGTCGGCGGATGGTCGGCTGGCGCGGTTGTTCGTCTCCGGGGTCCTGGCGACCGGGATCGTGGTCCTGTCCGGCATATTGTTTCGCACCCTGGCCGCCCGCGTGGGCGAGGGCGAACTGACCGCCTTTGCCCTTGCACTACGCCTGTTCGAGCTGCCCATGGGTCTGGCCATCGCGCCCCTGACGACCGTACTGCTTCCCAGCCTCAGCACAGCCGCCCCGGACCCCGGCCTGATGCGCCGCGCCTTTGTCGCAGGCGTGGGTTTGGCGGGTCTTGCGCTGGTCGTCGGACAGATCGCCGGGGATCCGATTGCCCGGCTGATCTATTTCCGGGGCGAGATGACCGAGGCCGGCATGGCTGACATCATCCGCAACGCCCGGTGGATGTTCTGGGCCCTGCCATTTGCCGCAGCCAGCCTGATCGCCGCAACCGTCCTGAATGCCGCGCGGCGCACGGACCGGGTGCTGGTCAACAGCGTGATCGCGTTGATTGCAGGAACGGCGGTCGCCCTGACCGGACCGGCAATGGTTCTGCCGGGGTTTGTGGTATTCCATGCGGTATCGGCGGGGCTGAACCTGGTGGCGATCCGGGGGCGCACCGGGCCTGATAACGCAGGAACAGCGTAATGTGTGGCATCTTCGGGCAATATTCGCGGTCCGGCGCAGCAGACATGGATGCGCTGGTTAGGATGCAGACCTGCCTGCATCATCGTGGTCCGGATGCGCGGGGCATCACACACCATGATGGCGTGGCACTAGGCAATGTCAGATTGTCGATCATAGATCTCAGCGAAGCCAGCAACCAACCTGTCTTCAATGACGACGAAACCGTTGCCCTGGTCCAGAATGGCGAGATCTACAACTATATCGAGTTGCGCGAAGAGTTGATCCGACTGGGCCACCATTTCGCGACCAATGGCGATACCGAGGTGTTGCTCCACGCCTACCTCGAATGGGGACCGGATTTCGTCACCCGCCTGAACGGGATGTTCGTGATCGCGGTCCATGACCGACGCGATGGGGTACTTCACCTCTACCGTGACCGGCTGGGGGTCAAGCCGCTGTTCCTGTCTCAGTCCCGCGATGGCTGGATCTTCGGGTCCGAGATCAAGGCCCTGCTGGCGGCGGGCGTGTCGGCAGAACCAGATATGGACGCGCTGGCACAGTTCTTTGCGCTAGCGTATATCCCGCCGCCCGAAACCGGATTCCGTAGGGTCCGGCATCTGATGCCTGGCACGCGTATGACAATTTCGGGCAACGGCGCCGAAATCAAACGCTACTGGTCGCTGGACGGGATCGCCGCCGATCCCGAAATGACCGAACAAGACGCCAAGGCCGAGTTGCTGAGCATTCTGGAGGACGCGACGCGGATCCGCCTGCGCGCGGATGCGCAGTTCGGGGCGTTCTTGTCCGGAGGGCTCGACAGCTCGTCCGTGGTGGGCTTAATGGCGCGCCACCTCGATGATCCGGTGCGCACTTTCTCGATCGGGTTTGATGACTCTGGCCTCGACGAAACACCCTATGCGCTTGCCGCCAGCGCGCGGTTCGGAACTGTCCACAGGTCCGAGGTCGCCCAGCCCGACATCACCCAGCTTTGGCCGCGCTTTATCTATCACTGCGACCAGCCGCACCAGGACGTCAGTTTTATGCCGATGGACATGGTCAGCCGTCTGGCGGCCCGCGACGTCAAGATGGTTCTGACCGGCGACGGCGGGGACGAGTTGTTCGCAGGTTACACCAAATATCTTACCGCCTTTCCCGGCGGGGGATTCGACAAGATCACCCCCGGCTGGGATCGGACCTATGCGCGGGCGACAGGCCTGCTGACCGGGGACGAGCCGGATACCCTGCTTGCCGGACACCTTCACCAGGCGTTTCACGACCGCGATCCCTATCGCGCGTTTCTGGCGGCGATGCGCACCCGCGCCGAGCGGGATCCGATCAACAAGGTCCTGCATGGCGACACCGCAGTCCTGCTGCCGGGCAACAACCTGGTCAAACCGGACCGCATGGCGATGGCAAACTCGATGGAGGTCCGGTCGCCGTTCCTGGACTACCGGATGGCCGAGTTCTCGTTCCGGGTGCCTGGTGCGATGAAACTGGCGGGCGGGGAAACCAAGGCGATATACAAGGCCGCGGTGCTGGATCTGCTGGGCCCTGAACTTACATATCGCAAAAAGCAGATGTTTACCGTTCCGATCGGAGAATGGTTCAAGCAAGCACTCGCCGGGTATTGCAGATCGATGTTGTTGGACGGCAGACTCGAAGCGAGGGGGCTGTTCAAGATGGATCAGGTTTCCCAGATGCTGGACGCACATATCACCGGTACGCAGAACCATACCCGGGCCCTGCGCGCGCTGATCTCGGTCGAGCTTTGGTACCGACTATTTCAGGATCGTGATCCCGATACGCTGGCGCAGGCGGGCGCGGCGACATGAGTCTGCGATTGATGATGGTTGTCGGCGATCCGGACATGGCCGCCTTTGTCAGCGCCCGGGGAGTCGACCGGTTGTTTGTCGATCTCGAGGTTCATGGCAAGGCTCAGCGTCAGGGTCACGTCGATAGCTGGAAGTCGCACCACACACCCGAAACCATATCCGCAATCCGGGCCGCCGCCCCACAGGCCGACCTGCTGGTCCGGGTCAATCCCCTTCACGATGGCTCGTCGGCCGAGGTCGAGGACGCGTTGGCGCGCGGCGCCTCGACCATAATGCTGCCGATGTTCCAAGACGCTATATCCGTTGCCCGCTTTGCCGACATCCTGGCGGGCCGCGCCAGGTTCGTACCGCTGGTCGAAACCGTCGGCGCGCTGGCCGCAGTCGAACAGATCCTGGCTTTGGGCGTGGTGGACGAACTGTATTTCGGGTTGAACGATTTGCATCTGGATCAGGGGCGCCGGTTTATGTTCCAGCCGCTGGCAGATGGGGATCTCGACCCGGCAGCAGCCGCCTGCCGCAGGGCTGGCATCCCGTTTGGCATCGGCGGGGTTGGCCGCGCAGGTGAGGGCGCGGTCACGCCCGAGTTGATCCTGGGCGAGCACGTCAGACTGGGCTCGACCTGGGCGATCTTGTCCCGCAGCTTTCACGCCCGATCCACGTCCGTTGCACAGATCGAGGCACAGATGGATTTCGCGGCCGAAGCGCGGCGGCTGAAGGATATTTATGCCGAACACCTGGGTTCGGATCAGGCCACATTGGCCGCCAATACCACGGCGTTTCGCGATACAGTTGCCCAGATTGTGGCGGGGCAAGCATGAAGCGTCTGTTTGATATCATCGTCTCGGGCACGGCAGCGCTGGCGTTCAGCCCGATCCTGCTGGTCTGCGCAATATGGATCCGTCTGGATAGCCCCGGGCCGGTGTTTTACCGCCAGATTCGTGTGGGGCGCGGCGGAGTGCCGTTCGGGATGTACAAACTGCGCTCGATGGTCGCGAATGCAGACCAGATCGGGGGATATTCGACCCAGGCGGGCGACCCTCGGATCACCCGGTCTGGCCGGTTCCTGCGCAAATCCAGCCTGGACGAGTTGCCGCAACTGCTGAATGTCCTGAAAGGCGACATGAGTCTGGTCGGGCCCCGCCCCGATGTGCCCGCACAGCAAAAGGATTACAGCCCCGAAGACTGGCAGGAACGGCTGAGCGTCCGACCCGGCATCACCGGGCCCGCGCAGGCGAAACTGCGGTCCTCGGCCACACCCGAGCAACGCCTGGCGATGGATCTAGACTATGCCCGCAATCACGGCCTTGCCCGCGACCTGGGGATCATCTTTGAAACCGCGCTGGCCGTCTTGGGCAGAAAACACGGCAACTGAGCCCCATGGTGCGGTGCAGCAACAGATCGCCGCACCCGGGAAAGAGGGTTTGACAACCCGGCGCCAATGCGGTCATGTCCGCCGCGAGACAGCCGCGTAAAGGCCCGGCGGCATCTCGACCGAATTGAATATTCGGGTATCGTGTGACAATCGCGCCCAGCGCACCCATCACGAAAGGGGCCAGCAGCCAGATGGTTTCGCGTGTCATTCCGGTCGAGCCGTTCGACCTGGTCATCTTCGGCGGCACCGGGGATCTGTCCCGGCGCAAGATTCTGCCCAGCCTGTTCCATCGTATGGTCGAAGGCCAGATGCCAGCCGGATCGCGCATCATCGCCTGCGCGCGCGGCAAGATGACCCGAAAGGCGTTTCAGGACATCGTTCGGGACGCGCTGGTCGAGTTTATCACCACCGAGGCCGACCGACCGTCCGAGACGGTCGACCAGTTTCTTGACTGTGTGGATTATGCCCAGGTCGATGTCACCGGCGAGGCCGGTTGGAAGCAACTGGCCGGAAAGCTGCGCGAGGATCGGGTTCGCGCCTTCTATCTGTCGGTCGGGCCGTCCCTGTTTGGCGAGATTGCCTCGAAGCTGGCCGAGAAGGGGCTGGCCACACCCCAAAGCCGCATCGTGATCGAGAAACCGCTTGGCCATGACCTGGCCTCGGCCAAGGCGCTGAACGCCAAGCTGAACGAGCATTTCGAAGAACAGCAGATCTATCGCATCGACCACTACCTGGGCAAAGAGACCGTGCAGAATCTGATGGCGCTGCGGTTCGCCAATGCGCTGTTCGAGCCGCTGTGGAACGCGCAGCATATCGATCACGTCCAGATCACTGTGGCCGAATCGATCGGTGTCGAAGGCCGCGGCGGGTACTATGACAAGTCCGGCGCCATGCGGGATATGGTGCAGAACCACATCATGCAGCTTCTGTGCCTGACCGCGATGGAACCGCCCTCGCATTTCGAACCAAACGCTGTGCGGGACGAGAAACTTAAGGTCATCCGCGCTCTGGACCGGGTAAAGACCGAGGATACGGTGCGCGGGCAATACCGTGCCAACGGCACCAGCGGCAGCTATCTGGATGACGTTGGGGATCCGGATAGCCGCACCGAAAGCTATGTCGCGGCCCGCGTTGGCATTCACAACTGGCGCTGGGCGAGGCGTCGCCGCGCGCGACCCTGTCCAGTTACGCCGCCACCCACGAG
>CAYWND010000193.1:0-5939 GCA_964459085.1 uncultured Oceanibium sp.
GCGACCTCGCGCTGCCAGGGATCAAAGATATCGGTACTGTCGTGATAGAACGCGGACATCGCGCCAACGACACCGCAGACAATGGCCATCGGGTGGGCATCGCGTCGGAAGCCGCGGAAGAAATTTGTCATCTGCTCGTGCAGCATGGTGTGCTGCGTGACGCGGGCCTCGAAATCATCCATCTGCGCCTTGCTGGGCAGATCGCCATAGATCAGCAGATAGCATACCTCCAGAAAACACGACTTCTCGGCCAACTGGTCGATCGGATAGCCGCGGTGCAGCAGCTCGCCCTTGTCGCCATCGATATAGGTGATCGCGCTTTCGCAGGACGCGGTCGAGGTAAAGCCGGGATCATAGGTAAAGACATCGCCCTGTGCATAAAGCTTCCGGATGTCGATCACATCCGGGCCGAGCGTCGGGCTGCCCATGGGCAATTCCAGGGACGTGTCACCGAAGGTCAGCTTTGCGGTCTGGGGATTGTCTTTGGCCATCATGTCCTACCCTTCGTGGTTTTCCGCGCGCGTTTGGCACGCAAAGTCTTTGCCCCCGGTTAACCGGTATGGGCTTTTGCGTCTTCCAGCCGTAGCAAAGTCTCGTCCCGGCCCAAAATCACCATCATGTCAAAGACGGACGGGGAGATTGTGCGCCCCGTCAGCGCGGCGCGCAGGGGCTGGGCGACCTTGCCAAGCTTGAGCTCGTGATCCTCGGCGAAACGGCGGACCGTATCCTCGAGATCAGGTTGCGACCAGCTAGCATTTTGCAGTCGCGAAGTCAATTCGTCCAGCATACCACGGGATACCGTGGCCAGCTGTTTTGCGGCCTTCTCATCCGGCTGAAATGGGCGGTCCCCAAGAATAAACTGCGCCATTTCAAGTGCTTCGGGAAAGGTCTTCGCCCGTTCTTTGATACCATCGGCTGCGGCCATCACCATGTCGCGCTGCGACATGTCCATCTGCGTCAATTGCTGCGATGCAACAAATCCATCTAGTTCTGTCACAAACGTCGCGGCATCCATCGCGCGCATGTGCTGGCCCGACAGATTTTCCAGCTTTTTGAAGTCGAACCGCGCGGGGCTTTTGCCGATGGCGTCCAGGCCGAACCAACCGATCGCCTGGTCCGTGGTGAAAAACTCGTCGTCGCCATGGCTCCAGCCCAGCCGGGCAAGGTAGTTGCGCATGGCGGCGGGGGGATAGCCCATATCGCGATACGCCTCGACCCCCAACGCGCCGTGGCGTTTCGACAGCTTGGCGCCGTCGGGGCCGTGGATCAGGGGGATGTGGGCAAAGACAGGTACATCCCAGCCTGCGGCCGCGTAGATCAGACTTTGCCGCGCGGCATTGGTCAGGTGGTCGTCGCCACGGATCACATGGGTGACGCCCATATCGTGATCATCCACAACCACCGCCAGCATATAGGTGGGCGTCCCGTCCGAGCGCAGCAGGATCAGATCGTCCAGCGTCTCGTTTTGCCAGGTGACGGCCCCTTGCACAGCGTCGTCGATCCGGGTCTCTCCATCCCGGGGCGCGCGCAGTCGAACGACATAAGGCGCATCCGGTGCTGTCGCCGGATCTGCGTCGCGCCAGGGCGAGCGGTAAAGGGGTGGGCGGCCCGCCGCGCGCTCGGCCTCGCGGAAGGCATCAATCTCTTCGCGCGTGGCATAGCAGCGATAGGCGGTTCCCTGATCAACCATCTGCTCGGCCACTTCGCGGTGGCGGTCGGCGCAGGCGAACTGGCTGATCGGGTCGCCGTCCCAGTCCAGCCCCAGCCAACGCAGCCCGTCAAGGATCGCCTGCGTCGCCTCAGGCGTGGACCGCGCACGATCCGTATCCTCGATGCGCAACAAAAAGGTGCCGCCGTGATGTCGCGCGAACAGCCAGTTGAACAGGGCCGTCCGGGCACCGCCGATATGCAGAAAGCCGGTCGGTGAGGGGGCGAAGCGGGTGATCACGCGATCCGCTGCGGTCATGTCGTTAACCTCTTGGAAACCATGTGGGACGCAGAGTTGCCGCTACTTAGGCCATTCGGCGCGGGGGTTACAAGGTGCGACCGGGCGCGGCAGTTGCAGACTGGGTCGATGCCCAGCGGCATACGCTGCTGCTGTGGGCACCCTTGGCCATGGCTGCGGGGATCGTTGGATATTTCGCGATGCGGGCCGAGCCGTCTGCCAGTCTGGCCTGGACGGCGGGTCTGGTAGCGGTTGGCCTGGGTGCGGCTGCCGTTCGGATCGGGGCGGCTCGGCCACTGATGCTGGCAGCACTGGTTCTGGCGGGGTTTGCCAATGCCAAGCTGTCCTCGGACCGGGCGGCCGCGCCGATCCTGGCCGAGCCCTATCGGGGTGCGGTCATCGGTCGGTATGTGGGCCTGGACCGGTCCCAGAGCAATCGCCCGCGGATCCTGCTGGATCAGGTGCATCTGCCAGGTATCAACCGCGCCCTGACGCCCGACAGGGTCCGCATCGTGTTGCCCAGCGAGCCGCGTGCAGGGGTGTTGCAGCCCGGTGCTGCGCTGATGCTGCGGGCGAACCTGACACCGCCACCGTCGCCGGTCGAACCGGGGGGATTCGATTTCCGCCGCCATGCATGGTTCCTGTCGCTGGGGGCCATCGGCTACAGCGCGGATCCGGTGATGCGCGCACCCGATCCCGTGCCTGGCGGGGCCCAGGTGGCGCTGTTTCGCCTGCGGATGCACCTGGCGCAGGTTATCCGCGCAAACATGCCGGCCGAGACCGGACCGTTTGCGGCCGCGATCCTGACCGGGGACCGGTCGGCAATCGATCCTGACGATCTGGTTGCCCTGCGGGCGTCGAACCTGGCGCATCTGCTGGCGATCTCGGGGCTGCATATGGGGTTGCTGGCGGGGTTCGTGTTCGCCGTGGTCCGCTATGGGCTGGCGCTGGCGCCGGGCGTTGCGCTGCGGTTTCCGACCAAGAAGATTGCAGTCGGTGCGGCGCTGGCGGCAGGCACGGCCTATCTGGCGATATCGGGCGGGGCTGTGGCCACACAGCGGGCCTTTGTGATGGCTGCGGTCGTGCTGGTGGCGGTGCTGTTCGACCGGCCTGCGCTGACCTTGCGCGCGGTTGCGGTGGCAGCGCTGATCGTGATGGTGATCCGTCCCTATTCGGTCCTGGGGCCAGGGTTCCAGATGTCGTTCGCCGCGACCGTTGGCCTGATCGCCACCTACGAAGCACTGAAGCGGCAGGAGTGGTGGCGGGCGCTGGACCGGGGCGGATGGCGGCTGGCCAAAATCCCGCTGGGACTGGTTATCACTTCGACCGTGGCGGGGGCGGCGACGGCGCCTATTTCGGCGTTTCATTTCAACCAGATCGCCCAATATGGCCTTTTGGCGAATGTGCTGGCGGTTCCGGCGATGGGGTTTCTGGTCATGCCGTCGGCGGTTTTGACACTGGTGTTGACGCCTCTAGGGGCCGGGTGGTTGGGCTTTGCGCTGATGGATCTGGGGATTGCGCATATCCTGACCGTGGCCGAGCGGGTCGCGGCGCTGGAGGGCGCGTTGATCCCTGTCGCCTCGGGGCCCGGCTGGGTGCTGGCGGTGATTGCCGCAGGGGGCGTTGCGGCGGCTGTGATCCGGGGGCCTGTGCGGCTGGCCGGTGCGGCGATGATTGCTGTGGCGCTGGTCGGGTGGAACTTGTCCGAGCGGCCCTTGGTCCTGGTCTCTCCCGGGGGGGAAATGGTTGGTGTGCTGGGAGAAGATGGCCGGATGCTGTCCAAGGGCCGAGGCAGCGGGTTCGTCGCGCGGGTCTGGCTGGAAAACGATGGTGATCAGGCGGATCAGGCGCTGGCTCATGGCCGTTGGCAGACGGGCAAGGGCGTCGAGATCGCGATTGGGGACAATCCCGATGGCAAGTCGGCGCGGTCGCGCTGTGTCGAGGGGATCGTTCTGCTGGCACCGCGCCTGGCCGAGGCACCGGCGGGCGACTGCATGTTTCTGGGGCGAAAGCAGTTGAAGGACACAGGCGCGCTGGCCTTTGTCGCCAACCGGGAGATGCCACTGACCGCGCGCGAGGTCTCGGGCGCGCGACCCTGGGTGCCCGGCGCGCGCGACGGCGTGGATCAGTAGCTGCGGATCAGGCCGACCAGCTTGCCCTGCACCTTGACTTGATCGGCACCATAAAGCCGGGTCTCGAACGCTGGGTTTGCCGCTTCGAGCGCGATGGCGCTGCCGCGGCGGCGCAGGCGTTTCAGCGTGGCTTCCTGACCTTCGACCAAAGCGACGACGATATCGCCATTGTCCGCGTTGTCCTGTTCGCGGATCACCACGACATCACCGTTGTTGATGCCCGCGTTGATCATCGATTCGCCCTTGACCTCGAGCGCGAAGTGGCGCGCCCGCGGGCTGACCATCGAGCCGGGGATCGACACGTGATGCGACACCTGTTCGATCGCCTCGATCGGCGTGCCGGCAGCGATCTTGCCCATTACGGGCAGGGACACCGCCCCGCCGTCGCCGCCCAGGTCGGTCATTGGCGACTCGGTCTGCTGGGGTGGACGGAACTGGGCGACATTCGCCCCCTCCATACCCTCGGGCAGGCGCATGATCTCGATCGCACGGGCGCGGTGGGCGAGACGGCGGATGAAACCGCGCTCCTCGAGCGCTGTGATCAGGCGGTGGATGCCGGATTTCGACCGCAGGTCCAACGCCTCTTTCATTTCATCGAAAGAGGGGGGGACGCCGTCCCGCTGAATGCGTTTCGAGATGAACTCCAGTAGGTCGCGTTGCTTGCGCGTCAGCATCAGATTACCCCTGCCGCCTGCTTCATGTTCTCAACAGTTCTACAAGTGTTCCCGGTTTGTGTCAATTCCTGTAAGAACAGATCAACAATAGATCGGCAACACCGTGCCGGTCAGGTGGTCAGGGAAAGATATGACACCGGCTCGCCTGAGGCGGCGGCCGGGGCAAGCGGCGCGCGGATGGCCAGCGCATCGGCAGCCTGAAGCACGCTCAGCAGCGCGCTGTCCTGGCGGTCAAAAACCCGGATACCGGTGCCCGTGTCCGATGGCAGAAGTTGCGCGCGCATATAGTGCTCGCGCGGGCCGTTGGCGGGCAGATCGTGGGTCAAGGTGGCCTGACGGAGATCCGGGTCGGTCGGCACGCCCAGCATGGCCCTCACCATGGGCCGTACGAAGATCTCGCCACAAACCATGGCCGAGACCGGATTGCCGGGCAGGCCGATCATTGGCGTGTCAAAGATCGTTCCGGCCATCAGCGGTTTTCCGGGCCGCATCGCGATCTTGTAGAAATCCAGCTTCAGCCCCTCGGCCAGCGCGGTCGACTGCACCAGGTCGTGATCGCCTACGGATGCCCCGCCCAGCGTCACGATCAGGTCCGCGCCGCGGGCCAGATCGAAAACCGACGCCAGGCTTTCCGGCGTGTCACGGGCAATCGGCAGCAGGCGCGGGATGCCACCCAGTCGCCGGATCATCGCGGCCAGACCGAAATTGTTCGAACTCACGATCTGGTCGGGGCCCGGCACTTCGCCCGGCGGGACCAACTCGTCCCCGGTGGGGATCAGCGCGACCTCGGGGCGGCGGCGCACCGGCAGATCGGCCAGGTTCATCGCGGCCAGCAGCGCGATGTCCTGGGGCCGCAGCGGCCCGCGCGCCGGGAACGGATCACCGGCCGAGAAATCCGTGCCAGCAGGCCGGATATAGCGCGCCTGATCGCGGCCGTCGCGCACCGTGATCCGGTCGCCATCGCGGTCGGCATCTTCCTGGATCAGGATGTCATCGGCACCTTCGGGCACGGGGGCCCCGGTGAAAATGCGCACGGCCTGGCCCGGGGCCAGCGCGCCGTCAAAGCCGCGCCCGGCGGCCGCCTCGCCAATGACGGCCAGGGACATGCCCGGCTGCGCTTCGGCCCGGCGCACGGCATAGCCGTCCATGGCCGAGGCATCAAATGGCGGCTGGGTTCGTTTTGCTGTC
>CAYWND010000194.1:0-5913 GCA_964459085.1 uncultured Oceanibium sp.
ACATATACAGCCATATCGTCGGCGTGGATCTGGTGCGCACCGGCATCGACGAGTTCTTCGTGCTGGAAGACAACTGCCGCACGCCGTCGGGCGTCTCCTATATGCTGGAAAACCGCGAGATCATGATGCGGCTCTACCCGGAACTGTTCCGGGGCACCCGCATCCTGCCCGTGGACGACTATCCCCGGATGCTGCGCAAAACGCTGGCCTCGGTCGCGCCGCGCAAGTGCGAGGATGAACCGACCGTGGTGATCCTGACGCCCGGATCTTTCAACTCGGCCTATTACGAACATTCCTTCCTGGCCGACCAGATGGGCGCGGAACTGGTCGAAGGCGCGGACCTGTTTGTCGAGGGCGACTTTGTTTACATGCGCACGACCCGCGGTCCGCAGCGTGTCGATGTGATCTATCGCCGGATCGATGACGCCTTTATCGACCCGCTGTGCTTCCGTCCCGATTCGATGCTGGGCATTCCGGGGCTGATGAACGCCTACCGGTCGGGTGGCGTGTCGATCTGCTCGGCGCCGGGGGCAGGCGTCGCCGATGACAAGGCGATCTACACCTACGTGCCCGACATGATCCGGTTCTATCTGGGCGAAGAGCCAATCCTGAAGAATGTGCCGACCTGGCGCTGTTCGGAACCCGACGAGCTGAAATATGTCCTGGAACATCTAGGCGAACTGGTCGTGAAAGAGGTCCACGGCTCGGGCGGCTACGGCATGCTGGTCGGGCCCGCCTCGACCAAGGACGAGATCGAGGCCTATGCCGCGCGGATCAAACTGGACCCGGGCGACTTCATCGCCCAGCCGACGCTGGCGCTGTCGACCTCGCCCACCTTTGTCGATTCGGGCCTGGCGCCCCGGCATGTCGATCTGCGCCCCTACTGCCTGGTGGGCGAGCAGGTGCACCTCAGCCCCGGCGGCCTGACCCGCGTCGCCATGCGCGAGGGGTCGCTGGTCGTGAACTCGTCCCAGGGCGGCGGGGTAAAGGACACGTGGGTGCTGGCAGGATGAAGGGAATGCTCAGCCGCACGGCGGAAAATCTGTACTGGACTGCGCGCTATATGGAACGCTGCGATACCATGGCCCGCCTGCTGGAGGTCGGCTATCGCATGTCGATGATGCCAACGCCCGACGGCGGCTATGCGACAGAATGGGGGTCGGTTCTGTCGGCCTCGGGCGTGGCAGCCGGGTTCGAGGATCGCTATGGCGAGATCGGGCAGCGCAATGTCGTCAGCTATCTGGTGTTTGACGCGGCCAACCCGTCCAGCATGAAAAGCGCCATTGCCGCGGCCCGCAACAATGCCCGCGCTGTGCGCACCGCGCTGACCACCGAAGTGTGGGAGGCGCTGAACCAGACCTATCACCAGTTCCAAGATCTCGAACGTCGCCCGCGCTCGGACCTGGGCCTGCCCGAAATCTGCGACTGGATGAAGTCCCGCGCAGCCCTGGTGCGCGGCGCCTTTGTCAACACACAGTTGGAAAACGAGGGCTTTCGATTCTTCAACCTGGGCTATGCCGTAGAGAGATCCGACAACACCGCGCGCCTGCTGGACGTGAAGTACTACGTCCTGCTTCCGACGCTGGATATGGTCGGTGGCGGGCTGGACAATTACCAATGGACCACCGTCCTGCGTGCGTTGTCGGCGTTCCGGTCCTATCACTGGACCTATGGTGGCGACTATGGGCCGCGCCGGATCGGGCATTTCCTGATCCTCAACCCGTCCTGTCCCCGATCGCTGATCCACAATGTGCAAGAGGCGGATCGCCAGTTGACCTACCTTTCGCGTCATCACGGCGGCAGATCGCGCGCCGCTTCGACCGCGTCCGAGATGCTGGGTGAGTTGGCCGAGATGGAGATAGAGGACGTGTTCGAAGAGGGTCTGCACGAGTTTCTGACCCGCTTTATCGCCCGCAACGCCGCGCTCAGCCAGGACATCGCCGACAGCTACCTGTTCGGGAAGATCTGACATGCGCCTGACCGTTTCGCACACCACCACCTATCGGTACGAGGTGCCCCAGGCCCGTGTCATCCAAAGTCACCGCCTGAAGCCCGCGGTCTTTGACGGCCAGAAAGTGATCGACTGGTCGGTCGCCTGCGACGGCGCGACCTTCGGGTCGATCTTTGTCGACGGTGCCGGCGACGAAGTTTCGACGATGACGGTGCCCGGCCCGGTGGACGAGGTGTCGATCCACGTATCCGGGTCCGTCGAGACCACCGATACCTCGGGCGTCTTGCGGGGGCACAAGGAAACTGACGCCCCCAGCGTCTATCTGCGCAAGACCCGCACCACCGCGCCCGGCGTCGGGCTGGTTGCGCTGGCCGAGCGTGTTTCCGGCACCAAGGCGCCGCTGGACCGCGCGCATCAGATGGCGGGGCTGGTCGCGGATGTGATCCAGTACACCCCGGGTGCGACGGCATCCCATATGACCGCCTCCGAAGCGCTGGAGCTGGGCCATGGTGTGTGCCAGGACCATTCCCAGGTGCTGATCGCGCTGGCAAGGATTCTGAAAGTCCCCGCGCGGTATGTCACCGGCTATCTGCACAGCACCGAAGACGGGGAGGCGCACGAAGCCAGCCATGCCTGGGCCGAACTTTATATCGACGACTTGGGCTGGGTCGGGTTCGATCCCGCCAACCGCTGCTGCCCGAACGAGCGCTATATCCGGTTGGGATCCGGCCTGGATGCGCAAGATGCTGCGCCCATCCGCGGAATTTCCCTTGGCAGCGCGGGCGAAAGCATGGATATTTCGGTCAATGTGGCGGCGCAGCAATAACGCCGCACCGACGGGACAAGGGCAGTTATGACGTATTGCGTGGGGCTTCTCCTGAACGAGGGGATGGTGTTTCTCGCGGACAAATGCGGGCGTCGACAATATCGCCACCTACCGCAAGCTGTTCGTGTTCAACGACCCGGGCGAACGGATCGTGGTGATCCAGACCGCAGGGTCGCTGTCGGTCACGCAAACCGTCATCGCCAAGCTGGAAGAGGCCATTGACGACCCCGAGGCCGGGCCCAAGACATCCATCATGCAGGCCCCCACCATGCTGGCCGTGGCCGAGATTGTGGGCAATGTGCTGTCCGATGTGACCGCTGAAATCTCCAGCAAGGTCAACCGGATGAGCCAGTCTGCCACGGCATCGATGATCGTTGGTGGTCAGCGCAAGGGCGGCGATATGCGCCTGTTCATGCTGTACCCCGAAGGCAATTTCATCGAGGCGACCGAGGACACGCCCTACTTGCAGATCGGCGAGCACAAGTATGGCAAGCCGATCCTGGACCGCGTGGTCGTGCCCGAAACCTCGCTGGCGGATGGACGCAAGGCGGTGCTGCTGTCGATGGACTCGACGTTGCGCTCGAACCTGTCGGTCGGGATGCCGCTGGATCTGCTGGTGGTGCAAGGCGACGCGTTTGCGGCCAGCGAAAGGACCCGGATCGAACCGGGCGATCCGGACTTTCAGGCCATGTCACAGGCTTGGTCGAATGCCTTGCGCGATAGCTTTGGGGCCGTGCCCTAGGCGTTCAGCACCGGATAAAGCGTCCGGAACCGCGCCAGCTTGTCAGCATAGACAGCCCCGCGTGCAGCATCGGGCGTGACTTCACCCGCAGCCGGTGGCGCCGAGCAGACCTCGGCCGGATCGGCGCCCTCGGCGGCACAAAGGCCAAGCCGGGCTGCCCCGAACGCCCCACCGAAATCCCCTTTCTCGGGGATCAGCAGGGGCAGGCCGGTTGTGTCCGCAATGATCTGCAACCAGGCGCGCGACTGGGCGCCACCTCCTATGGCAAAGACACGCTGGGCGCGGGTTCCCGCAGCCCCCAGCGCATCCACGCTGTCGGCAAAGGCAAAGGCCACGCCCTCCAGCACCGCGCGCGCCAGATCGCCGGTATCGGTTGTTTGCGACAGGCCCGTAAAACTGCCCCGCGCGTCCGCGTTGTTGTGCGGCGTCCGCTCACCCGACAGATAGGGCAGGAACGTCACCGGCGTGTCCGCCACGCCCGCCGCCTCGGCCGCCAGATCGGCCTGCGACTTGCCGGTCATTCGGCTTAGCCAGTTCAGGCTGTCGGTCGCGGACAGGATGACACCCATCTGGTGCCAGGTGTCGGGGATTGCGTGACAGAAGGCATGCACTGCCTCGTCCGTGTTGGGCGCAAAGCCAGCGGTCGACACGAACAGCACGCCGGATGTGCCCAGCGACAGAAACCCATTGCCAGGCTCGACTGCGCCCACACCACAGGCCGACGCGGCATTGTCCCCGCCGCCGCCCGCAACCGTGACCGTCCCCGTGATCCCCCAGCGGTCAGCCAGCGTCTTGCGCAGTTGGCCTGACGGCGCGCTGCCCTCGACCAGTGCGGGCATGTGATCGCGAGACAGGCCCGTTGCCGCCAGCAGCGGGTCTGACCAGTCGCGCGCGCCCACATCCAGCCACAAAGTCCCCGCGCTGTCGGACATGTCCGAGGCATGCTCGCCGGTCAGCATAAGACGCACATAGTCCTTGGGCAGCAGCACCTTGGCGACCTTGGCGAACACCTCTGGTTCATGCTCGCGCACCCACTGCAGTTTGGGCGCGGTAAAGCCCGGCATGACAAGGTTGCCGCCGATCCCGCGAAAGTCCGCTGCCGCATCCAGCTCGTCGCACTCCACCGCACTGCGTCCGTCATTCCACAAGATCGCCGGGCGCAGGGGGCGGTCCGCCGCGTCCAGCAGCGTCGCGCCATGCATCTGCCCCGACAGCCCGATGCCGCGCAGCGCCGCCAGCGCCTGCGGGGCCGACGCGGCCAGCGTGTCCATCGCGACCTGAACGGCGGTCCACCAACTGCCCGCGTCCTGTTCCGACCAGCCATCGTTCGGGCGCGAGACCTCCAGCGGCGCATGCGCTTCGGCCAGAATCTCTTGCCCGGCACCGATCAACAGGGCCTTGACCCCCGATGTGCCGATGTCCAGTCCAAGATAAGTGCCCGTCATGTCAGTCTCCGCTGTCTGATGTATGGGTGGCCTCCGCCGTCATCGCCAGGCCGCCCCGGGGGGTCTCGGCCCAGGCCAGGGTGGTCCCCGCGTCCCCGTCCGCCGCGCAGATATGGAACGGGGCGGTATGAAACAGCGGCGCCGTTGCGCGAAACCGAAAGGTCGCCAGGGGTGCGCGGCCCTCGCGGCACAAACCGGCCAGCAGGGTCGCGATCAGGGGGCCATGCACGATACAGCCGGGATAGCCCTCGACCTGGCGGCAATAGTCGATGTCATAGTGGATGCGGTGGCCGTTGAAGGTCAGCGCCGAATATCGAAACAGCAGGGGCATCGACGGGACGATCTGCCTCCGTCGGGACGGGGTGGCGTCGGGCACGGGCGCAGGTGCCGGCACCTCGGGCCGTGTAGGCATGTCGCGATAAACGATGTCGTGATGCTCTTCCACGCAGTCCCGACCTCCCTGAGTCAGGACATGGCGGACCGTGACAAAGCACAACGGACCGCTGCGCCCGGCCTTCTCGGCGACCGAGACAATCTCGGACCGGCGCTGTACCGGCTTGCCGATGACAAGGGGCGCGAAGAACCGGAACTGCCCACCGGCCCACATCCGGCGTGGCAGAGCAACAGGGGGCAGGAACCCGCCGCGCCGGGTGTGGCCGTCCGGGCCCAGCCCGGATGTGGGCGTTAGGGGGGGAAACAGCAGCCAGTGCCACAACGGCGGCAGCGGGTCGCCATCGCGTGCCGTCACCGCCTGATCCAGCGTCGCCTGCATCAGGCGCATCTGCGTGTCCGTTGGCACGGTCTGGGCCGTTTCGGTGCGGCCGATCCAGTCGGTCAGAGGGGCAGAAGTGTCGCTTGCCGGTTCCATTGCAGCTGCATCCCACGGCGCGCGGGCCAGTTCAAGCGCTGCCATCGCGCCGGGTGCTGTCACGCGCGACCAACTCGAACG
>CAYWND010000195.1:0-5889 GCA_964459085.1 uncultured Oceanibium sp.
CCTCGATGCGCAGCATCTCTTTGCCGTAATCGTCATAGCGCCCGCTTTCGCGCCACAGCTCGGCCGGCTGCAATGTCGGCATCAACAGCGGAATGTGCCCCGCGCGTTGCTGTTCCTCGTGGACGATGTCTTCCAGCCGCCTGAGCACCTTGTAGCCCAGCGGCAGCCAGGAGTAGATCCCCGCGGCAGCCTGCCGGATCATGCCCGCACGCAGCATCAGCCTGTGGCTGGCGATCTGCGCCTCGGCGGGCGTTTCCTTGAGGACGGGCAGATAGTACCGGGTCAGCCGCATGAACGCTCCTGTGTCGAGGCGGGTATCGAGAGGTGGTGTAGGCCAACCGCCAGCGACGCGCAATGGTCGCGCGCGTGGATGCGCCTGTCCGAAGCTATGCGCCAGCTGCAAATCAGGTTTGCATATTCGGCGCGAAGGTGGTTAAACTCGCGAACCCTGCAGGGGAAACGGGACCGGCGGCTCGATTCGCATGGACCCGAACTGAGGGGAAACAAAGGGCCACAGCCCAAGTCTGGGGAGACGAATTGACCGGCCTGCGCCACGCAGGCCGGTTTTTCATTGGGCTCTTCTTGTGGGCTAAGGTCTTGGTTGCAATCCCGCGCCCGGGATCCTGCCACCGGCGCGAAACACTCTTGGTGCGAACGGGGCGATCAGACAGCGTCCCGCGTCTTCTCCAGCACGACCTTGCCCTTGCGGTCCAGCAGGGCGGCCAGCGAGTCCAACCTCCGACTGACGGCCTCGCCCTGCAGGTTGCGCGCATCCCCAAAAAGCGTCAGGACCAATCGGTCAGGGTCGACGCTCAGCTGGGTGTTTTCCAGCGATCCCGGCGCGGCCCCTGACAGCATCGCGCCCAGCCGCATCGCCTTGCCCAGCTTGATCGCCTCGGCCTGCCGGTCCTCGCTGACCAGCGGCAGCAGACTGCGGTCAAACCCGGTGTGCAGGCCACTCTTGTACCGGTTCGAGATCGCAATGCCTAAAAACACCCGGCCCTCGTGGTCCAGCCCGCCCAGATTGGCCCGTGTCACAGTCTCGAAACAGACCTCATGGCGATAATCGGGATGCGCCCGCCAGGTGATGTCATGCAGATGGCACGCCGCCTGGATCAGCCGCTGATCGTCGGCCGAAGCGTCAGCATAGATCGGCTGCAGCCAGCCAAAAAGCGACTCGCCAAAGCCCGGGAACCGGGCCCGTGTCCGCTCCATGTGTAGGCTGGACTCCAGCAGCGGATCGCGCGCGCGCAGGCTTTCGGGCATCATCTCGTAAAGCATGCCCTCGCGCAGACCGTATGATGACACCGCCAGGTTCTGAGGCGCGATCCTGCGGACCAGCGCCGCCAGGACCCGCGCGGCCAGCGGCACCAGCTCCAGCCGCGCAAGCGACGTGTCGGTCAGCGGCTTGAGGTCCTGCGCGGTCTGGCCCGCAATCCAGTCGCAGGTCTCGATCGTCTCCTGCGGCGTCATCCGATATTCGTGCAGAACCTTCAACGGATAGGCCCGCCGCTCCATATCCAGGCGCGCGATGGCGCGCCAGGACCCGCCCACCAGATAGATCTTGCGCGCGTCGCCCCGCAGCGCGCCGGCCAGGCGATCCACGCCATCCCGGATGGCCCTGTCCACCTCGGCCTCGCCGCCCAGCCCGGCCAGCTGCAATGGCCCCAGGGCCGAGGTCTCGCGCGCCCCGATCATGCCGTCATCAACCCGCGCCAGTTCCATTGACGCGCCGCCGATGTCACACACCAGCCCGGTCGCATGCGGCCAGCCCAGCAGGACGCCGCGGGCCGACAGCTCGGCCTCTTCGCGGCCTGACGCGACATGCAGTTGCAGGCCGGTCGCCTTGCGAACCTCTGCCACGAAATCAGGGCCGTCATCGGCCTCGCGCACGGCCGCGGTGGCAACACCGGTCAGGCTGCTCAGTTGCATGCGCTCGGCCAATGCCACGAACCGGCGCAGGGCCAGCATCGCGCGGCGCCGCCCGTCGACGTTCAGCAACCCGGTGTCGTTCAACCCGGCACCCAGCCCACACAGGATCTTTTCGTTGTAGAAGTAGGCCGGGCTGCGCGCGACCCCGTCAAATACCACCAACCGGACCGAGTTCGACCCGACGTCGATCACGCCCACGCGCCGCACCGCCTCGTGCTCGACCGAGCCCCATTCGAAGCCGTCCTCGACGTGAAAGCCGTTCTCGATCACCGGTGGCACGAGGTCTGTCACCCGACGCGATTGCACCCGCTCAATCAGTGACAAGGGTCGCGGCCCCTGTCAACGGACGCCGAATCCGCACAGTCTGGCCGCCCGGTCCCCATCCGCACCGAATTTGACCTCACAGGACCAGCAGCCAGCCACTCCGCCAGCCTCGTAGGATGGGGTTAAACCCCATCCTACAGTCCCACCGCGCCCAGGCAGGTAGGATGGGGTTTCACCCCATCGCGCCTGTACGCTTAAAGATGCTCATATCTGATCTTAAATAAATTCAATAAGTTAACCCCATGCTCAACCTTGAGCACCCCTGGCTTTTCCGGCTCAATCCTCGGGGTTCACCAGATCGGGCACGTCCTGAGCCCCGGCCCGCCCCCGTCCAGACAACGAGGGGTTCTCCATGAAGAACCGGTGACAGTTGAACCGCGTGCCCTCTTCGTCGTGCCGACCGTAGCTGCCGTCCGCCCGCAAGACCCAGCTCTGTGCCTGGTCGGCCAGGTTCGCCGCCATGATCTGGCGCATGATCTGCGCCTTCACCGTCGGGTTCTCGATCGGCACCAGAGTCTCGATCCTGCGGTTCAGGTTCCGCCCCATCCAATCCGCGCTGCTGATATAGACTTTCGCCCCGTCCGATGGCAGGCCATGCCCGTTGCCAAAGCAGGCAATCCGGCTGTGCTCCAGAAACCGGCCAACGATCGACTTCACCCGGATGGTCTCGCTCAGACCCTTCACGCCGGGCCGGACCCCGCAGATGCCGCGCACCACCAGATCGATCCGCACCCCGGCCTGGCTGGCAGCATAGAGCGCGTCGATCACCTCGGGCTCGATCACCGAGTTCAGCTTGGCCCAGACATGCGCCGGACGGCCTGCCCTGGCATGGGCAATTTCGGCCTCCAGATCCGCCAGGATCCGCTGCTTCAATCCATGGGGCGAGATTGCCAGCCCCTCCAGATCATCCGGCTTCACGTAGCCCGAGACATAATTGAACACCTTGGTCGCATCGCGCCCCAGGCTGGCATCGCAGGTAAAGAAACTGAGGTCGGTGTAGAATCGCGCCGTGATCGGGTGATAGTTCCCGGTCCCGAAATGGGTATAGGTCACCAACCGCTCGCCCTCGCGCCGCACGACGGTCGAAATCTTGGCATGCGTCTTCCAGTCGGTGAAGCCATAGATAACCTGCGCGCCCGCACGCTCCAGCATCCGGCTCTGGCGGATGTTCGCGGCTTCATCGAACCGCGCCTTCAGTTCGACCAGCGCGGTCACGCTCTTGCCATTCTCGGCCGCCTCGCACAGCGCGCCCACGATCGGTGACTGGGTCGAGGTGCGATAGAGCGTCTGCTTGATCGCCACCACGTCCGGGTCCTGCGCCGCCTGGCCCAGGAACCGGATCACCATATCGAAGGTCTCGTAAGGGTGATGCAGCAGCATGTCCTTTTGCCGGATCGCCGCGAACATATTGCCCTCGTGATCCTGCACCCGCTCGGGCGTGCGCGGGCTGAAGCTGGGCCACAGCAGGTCCGGCCGATCCGCATCCACCAGTTCGCTCAGATCAGCGGTGCCCAGAATACCGCCGATGTCGATGACCTCGTCCGGGCTGACCTCCATCTCTTCGATGATCGTATCGCGCAGATCCTGCGGCGCGTCGGCCGAGATCTTCAGGCGGATCACCTGCCCCCGCCGCCGCCGCTTCAGCGCGGTTTCGAACTCGCGCACCAGATCCTCGGCCTCTTCCTCGACCTCCAAGTCGCTGTCGCGCAGCACACGGAAGGTGCAGCTGCCCGTCACCGCATATCCGGGAAAGAGCTTGTCCAGAAAGACCTCGAGAAAGTCTTCCAGCAGCAGATACCGGCGCGCGCCATCCTCGCCGTCATCCAGCCGGGTGAACCGGGGCACCTGCGCGGGGATCGGCAGCAGCGCTTCAAGCGGCGCCTCGTCACTGCGACGCTGCAATTGCAGGGCAAGTGCAAACCCCTCGTTCGGAATAAACGGAAACGGATGCGCGGGATCGATCGCCAGGGGGGTCAGGATCGGAAAGACCTGATCCATGAACCGGGTGTCCAGCATCTGGCGGTCAGCAGCCGTCAGATCGCCGGGTTTCAGCAGATGAATGCCGGCCTGCGACAGCTCTCCCAGCAGGTTCTCCCAGCACACTTTTTGGTGCGCCATCAGGGCGCGCGCCGACGCGTCGATCTTGTCCAGCTGCTCGGCCGGGGTCATCCCGTCCGCGCTGGGCCGGGTCACGCCCTCGCGCACCAGCCCGCGCAGACCCGCTACACGCACCGAGTAGAACTCGTCCAGGTTCGAGCCCGAGATCGACAGGAACCGCACCCGCTCCAGCAGCGGCACAGCCGGATTGTCGGCCTCTTCCAGCACACGCCAGTTGAACGCCAGCCAGCTGAGCTCGCGGTTGAAGAACCGGCTTGGTCCAGCCGGATCGAAATCCTCCAGCGACACGGGATCGCCCCCGCAATGATTGAGAAAGTCCGCCTGCGTCATGATTTCGATAAATCCCCTAAGCGTAACAGTTTAATGACGTCGTGCGAGATTATCCAGATGCCTCGGCCGTTGGCCTAGGCGCGGTCGTTCAGAAACCGCTCGGCCCAGGCGCGGCTGGTCCGGTCGGCCAGCCGCGCGGTGTCCGGAAGGACGCCATCGGCGTGTCTGCAATCCAGATCCAGCGCGGCCAATATTCCGCACACCGCGCCTAGCGGATCTGCGGTCAGATCTTCGTATCCAAGACGCAGCGGAGCGATGCCCTCGTCTGCGAACCACTTCACCCAGGCGTCATCATCCCTTTCCAGCGCGGACAGATGCCGCGCGATCGCTTGCGGATCGTAGACAAGCGCACGTGGCGGTCCCGTCCGCTCCAGCTCGGTGCCGTCGGCGTGTCGGTGCCACAGGCCGCTTTGGTCTGCCTTCACCATCGAGATCGCCTGGGCCAGCTTGTCCTCGCGCGACAGATGCACATAGACGATCGCGCCGAACACCGCCTGAAATCCGGCGGTATGACCGCCAAGACCGGGATGCAGTACGTCGATCTGCTGCGAAAGATAGGCAAAGCTCTTGCGCATCAACCGCAGCCCGAACACCTCGCCACCGCCGCGACCCGTTTCCATCGCGGCGGCAAAGACACGAGCCCGCCGTGCCTGTGCCGAGACCGCCATGGGCGCGATCCCATGCGCCAGTTCCCAGGCGGCGATGTCGGGCTTGTGAAAGTGCGAGTCCGGCGCCCCGGCAACACCGGTCGCGGCCAACATCCGGCATAGCAGCGTGCTGCCGCTGCGCGATGTGGTGCAGATGATATAGGCTCGTTTGCGCGGATCCAGGCCCGAGCATTTGTCCCTCGCCGTCATTCCTGGCCCAGAACTTCCGTGGCCAGCGGGACGGTCACATCGCGCCCTTGCGCCAGGGCGGCGCGGTCCAGCGCCTCGACCGCCGCCTGTGCTGCAGGGATCGACCGCTCGATCCGTTTGACCAGCCAGGCGATCAGGCGCGGCCCGACCCGCACCTGCCGATCAGCAAACAGCTTGACCAGAACCCCGCCCAGTAGTGCGTCATCTGGTGCCTCCAACCGGGCCACCGTGGCCGCCGAAACCCGGCTTTGCAGGTCCGGCAGCCTCAGGCCCCACCTGGCAGGAGGCAAGCGCCCGGTAAGCAGCAGCGTCCCGCCGCTGGCCTTCA
>CAYWND010000196.1:0-5885 GCA_964459085.1 uncultured Oceanibium sp.
TGACCGCCCGCCTCTCACGGGCCGGGTGCGGTCGGTTTGCCTACATGGTTCATGACATGATCCCCGCCGATCATCCGGAGTTTATGCGCGCAGGGTCCGACCAGCGGTTTGTTCGCGAGATGGGCCATGTCGCGCAGTCCGCGGATCTGGTGATCGCAAATTCCGGCGATACGGCTGGCCGCATCCGGCACTGGTTTGCGGAATGGGGAGGATGCCCCGACATCGTAACGGCGCATCTGGGCATCGAACGCCCGATGGTCGCCGATCCCCCGCCGGTCTCGCCCCACGATTTTCTTGTGTTGGGCACGATCGAACCGCGCAAGAACCACGCATTGTTGCTGAAGGTCTGGGAGCGGTTTCGCGATGCACGTGAACTGGACCCGCCGCCTCACCTGCATATCGTGGGTCAACGTGGGTGGGAAAACCACGACGTGTTCCATGCGCTGGATACCTCGGACATGGTCGGGCGGCTAATCCACGAGCATGGGTATCTGGACGATTTCGAGATGGCAAAGCGGGTGGCCTCGGCCCGCGCACTCTTGTTTCCGAGCCGCGCCGAAGGCTTTGGATTTCCGCTGTTCGAGGCGCTGAGCATGGGCAAAACGGTGATCGCGTCCGACCTGCCGGTGTTCCGCGAGATTGCGCCAGATGCGGCAACCTACCTGGACCCCGACGACGTTGACGGTTGGTACCGGGCCATTCTGGCCGCCAGCACAAGCCTTGCATCCCCGGTGGAACAGGTCGTATTGCCAGACTGGGAGCAACATTTCAGACGCGTCCTGGGTGCACTGGGGGCCAGCCCCCCTGCGCACTAGCGGTGCGCGACAGCGGACAAGATGCGGGCAGGCACCAGGCTATCGCTGTGGACCGAACGTCACCGGGCGCAAGTTCGGGCCCGCCGCAGCCTGTCCGACCTTCGGGCTGTCACCGATCGCACGGCCAGCATTCAGCCTACGGACATCCTCCTCTGCGCCGCAATCCGGAACGAGGCGTCGCGGCTGCCCTATCTTCTGACCTACTACCGCGCCCTTGGGGTGCAGCATTTCCTGTTCATAGACAACGGATCCACCGACGACAGCGAACAGATCCTGTCGGGGCAGGGGGATTGTAGCCTTTGGCACACCGGGGCCAGCTATAAATCTTCCGGCTATGGCATGGATTGGATCAACGGGATCCTTGCGCGCCATGGCCGCGGGCACTGGGTATTGACGGTCGATGCGGACGAGTTCTTTGTGTATCCCCACATGGACGCAAGGCCCCTGCGCGCCCTGACCGACTGGCTGACAGCGTCGCGCAGACGCGCCTTTGGGGCGATGCTGATAGATCTCTATTCCGATGGGCCAATTGCCGCCAACGCCTGCCCGCCGGGGCAAAGCCCACTGTCGGTGCTGACTCATTTCGACAGTGGCAACTATTCTTACCGGCGCAACGCCCACTACCGGAACCTCTGGATCCAGGGCGGTCCCCGGCAGAGGGTCTTCTTTGCCGATCTGCCCGGCGACGCGCCTGCGCTGAACAAGGTGCCGCTGGTGCGCTGGACCAGCCGGTCGGTCTATATCAGTTCGACGCATACCCTGCTGCCAAGACGCCTGAACGAGGTCTACGATGAAAAGGGGGGCGAGCATGCCAGCGGTGCGCTGCTACACACCAAGTTCCTGTCCGACTTCGTCCGCAAGGCCCGCGAAGAGGCTGACCGAGGCGAGCACTATGCCGATGGTTGGGAATACCGCATCTATGTGGACAAGCTGGACGAGACCGCGAACCTCTGGACACCGCATTCGACCCGTTACACCGACTGGCGCCAGCTTGACGGGCTGGGCCTGATCTCGACGGGGGATTGGGCGTGATCGGGTTCATCGTCCTGACCCACCAGAACCTCGACCGGGCGGCTGCGTTGGTGACGGCTTTGGCGGATCAGGGCTGTGCCGTTGCATTGCACGTCGATGCCCGCGCCGAACCGCGCCAGTTCGACCGCCAGATCGCACCCTTGGCGCAACACGACCACGTTGTGCTTGTCCCGCGCCACGCTTGCGAGTGGGGCACGTTCTCGCTGGTTCGTGCGACCTGCGACGCGGCGCGGGTGCTGCTGGACCGATATCCCGACCTCAGCCACGTCACCACCCTGTCTGGTGCCTGCCTGCCGATCCGCCCGCTAGCTGACTACCAGGCGCATCTGCTAACCCAGCCGGACACCGACTTCATCGAGGCGCTGCCGCTCGAGAACGGCACCTGGGTCCGGGACGGACTGGGGATCGAGCGTGCAACGCTCTACCACCCGTTCGCATTCCGCACCCACCGGCGCGCCTTTGACAGATCCGTGCGCCTGCAGCGTCTGCTGGGTGTTCGGCGCCGTCCGCCGGGGGGCATGGAGGTTCAGGTTGGGTCACAATGGTGGTGCCTGAGTCGCGAAACCCTGCATCGTATCCTGACTGATCCCCTGCGCCCGCGCATCGACCGGTTCTTTCGGCGCACATGGATCCCCGACGAGTCCTACTTTCAGACCCTTGCACGGCGACATGCGCGCACGCTGATCCCGATATCGCCGACGCTGGCCAGCTTTGATCCTCAGGGCAAGCCGCATCAGTTCTATGATGACCATCTTGACCTGCTGCTGAACGCGGACCAGTGGTTCGCGCGCAAGATCTGGCCCGGGGCGGACCGACTCTATGACACTCTGCTTGGGGACGGACTGTCCGACCGCCAGCCCGCGACCCGCAATCCCGCGCTGATCGAAAAGCGGCTGCGGCGGGCGCACAACATCCGGGTTCGGGGGCGCGAGGGGTTGCTGGCGGCCGGGCGGCATCCGGTCAGATCCGGGGCAGGCCGGTTCCAGACCGCCCGTGCCTATACGGTATTCGACGGCTTTGATCAGCTTATGCCCGATCTTCAGGGCGCACTGAACGCTGACCAGCGTCTCAGCGCACATAGTTTCCTGTTTCACCCTGACGGTGCAAAGTTTCGCGATGGACAAGCGACGTTTGTCGGAAACATCGCCTCGGTTGCCAGTATTCGCGATCTCGACCCGGTCCAGTTCCTGATCAATCTGATCTGGGCGGATCGGCGGCGATACCAGGTGTTTTCCCATGATTTTGAGGATCTGACCGGGATCTCGCGGTTCATATTGGACGATCCAAACGCCCATATCGTGCGGTTCGAGGACAGCCGCCTTCTGGCAGCTCTTGCTGCTGGCGGCCAGGACGATGCTGCCACGCGCGCCGCGTCCCGCCGCGATGCCGAGGTTCAGGCCGCCGTTGGCCGCATCGAGATAAAGGCAGATTTTCTAAGTCTGGGACTTGCGGATGTTTTGACTGACCGGATGGCTTTCCAGCGGGATATCGAGCATCACCTGCCGCCTTATGCGGACCTCAGCGATGCCGTCGCCCGGATGAGTCTGCCCAACCTGGCGCAGGATGATCTAAATCGGATAAAGCAGTAGCACGGCCCGACAGAATTTCGGTTGTGGGCGCCAAACGGGTGCCGGATCAGGCGGCCTGCGTTTCCACATCCTCGGTCAGGATCGCATAGATTGCCTGCACGTCCGAGGTTGACCGCAACTTGGCGCAGATATCCTCGGACCGCAGTTGGCGCGATACCCGCGCCAATGCCTTCAGATGCTCGGCTCCTGATTCGGCCGGCGCAAGCAGCACAAACACCAGATCCACAGGCTTGCGGTCCACCGACTCGAAGTCCACCGGTGTTTCCAGGTGAAAGAAAAGGCCCGTCACCCTGTCGATCTGGTCAATCCGAGCATGAGGGATGGCAACGCCGTGTCCCACGCCGGTCGGGCCCAGATTTTCGCGATCCAGCAAGGCGCTGAGTACAGCCGAATCGTCGAGGCCATAGCATGCATTGGCTGCCTGGGCGATTTCCTGAAACAGCCGCTTCTTGCTGTTCACACGCAAAGGGGCAAAAACCGCCTGAGGCGACAAAATGCTCGCTAGATCCATGATCCGCTCTCTCCCGAAGCGTTTGTCCCAGGGTTCAGACCGCGTCGCGCGGGTCCACCCAACCGATGTTTCCGTCCTCTCGCCGGTACACCACGTTGACGCCACCATGGGCATCGTTGCGGAACACCAGCACCGGGGCGCCTGCCAACTCCATCTGCATAACGGCCTCGCCGACGGACAGGGACTGCACTTTCGTCTCCATCTCCGCAACGATTACCGGCTGCAGGGTTTCCGGCTCCTCCGTGTCGTCGTCGGCGCCAGCGTCGAGGATATACGCGGAAGCGCCGAAAGCTTCAATAGGTGCTTCACGTTTTTGATGATGGTCTTTCAACCGCCGTTTGTATCGGCGCAGTTGCTTCTCCATCCGCTCCATGGCGCGCTCGAAGCTGTCATAGACATCCGTTGCCCGGCCCTTGGCCTGAACGACCAGACCGGTCGACAAATGCGCGTTTGCATCGCAGACAAACTCGTGCCGGTCCTTGGAAAACGTCACGATCGCCTCGACAGGCCGTTCGGCATATTTTGTTACCCCGTCAGCCAGTCGTGCCTCGACATGTGATCTCAGGGATTCGCCAACATCGATCTGTTTTCCATGGACGGTAATCTGCATATTTGCTCCCTTCCTCGCGTGCCGTGGTGGTGTCGGCCTGGCCGGACACATGGTTGTAATGGATCCGTTGAAATGTCCGGCAAGATCATTCGCTGGCCACGGCGGCGCGCTTCGAAAACCCGGCTGCCACGCCTGGATGTTCCGATTTCTCCATCAAATGGTGAATAAACCGTGGCGGAAATCTTGATCTGCCGACTGCTCATACGGTGATGCTAGGCAGGGAATCGGCGCGGCGCAATGATTCTGCGCAAACCCGTATAAGTTGTTCTGATACATCAGAACTCTGCCCAGGGCGGCAATCGCGGTATCAGATGCTGAACCTGTCGCCCAGATAGACCCTGCGCACATTGTCGTCCTGAACAACCTCCTGAGGGGTTCCGTTCATGATCACCGCTCCGTCATGCAGGATGTAGGCGCGGTCCACGATCTCCAGTGTCTCGCGGACATTGTGATCCGTGATCAAAACACCGATGCCGCGATTCTTGAGTTGCGCGGTCAGCTGACGGATATCACCTACGGCGATGGGATCGACGCCCGCGAAAGGTTCGTCCAACAGGACGAAAGACGGGTTCGAGGCCAGGCAACGTGCGATCTCTACACGGCGCCGCTCGCCCCCGGACAGCGAGATTGCGGATGCCCGCCGAAGGTGGGTGATGGAAAACTCGGCCAGCAGCTCTTCCAGCCGCGTGGTCTGTTGCGAGTGGTCCGAGACATGCAACTCCAGCACGGCGCGGATGTTGTCCTCGACCGAAAGCCCCCTAAAAATCGACGCCTCTTGCGGCAGGTATCCGATCCCCAGCCGGGCCCGGCGGTACATCGGCAGCAGCGTGACATCAGCGCCATCCAGGACAACGGTGCCCGACTCGGGCGTGATCAGGCCCGCAACGGCATAGAAGCACGTGGTCTTGCCCGCCCCGTTGGGCCCCAGCAACGCGACAACCTCGCCACGCTGGACATGCAGGCTGACGTCCCGCAGCACCGGTTTTTTGCGATAGCTCTTGCCCAGGTTGCTGACAACCAGCCCGCCGTCGCCTTGGGTGACCTTCAGATCCGTCATCCGCCGTCGTTTCCAGTTCGCAGTATCGTTCGCACGCGCCCTTCCATGATCGCCTGCCCGGTCTCCAGATCGATCCTCAGGCGGTCGCCGGACACGGCGTTGGGACCCTGGGTCAGCAGCACCTCGGTGACCATCACGACGATGCCTGTGGTCACGTCATAGGTGGCTTCGCCAGCCTCGGCAGCCTCGGACCCGTTGGTCAAAAAGACCTCTCCGACCGCTTCCATCCGGTCGACTGCGCCGGCCGCATCCGCATAGCGCACCGTGATCC
>CAYWND010000197.1:0-5878 GCA_964459085.1 uncultured Oceanibium sp.
CGCTGGTGGCCTTTTCTGCCAACGTGCATGACGACCGAACCTCGAGCCAGATGTCGATGTTCGGGGCGGGCGGCGAAGATCTGCCCAAGCCGCGCCTGCCCCAGCCCGAGGACTGGCTGCCGACCGAACGTCTGGGGCAGGAGCATGAGGCGATCGGCTTCTATCTGTCCGGCCATCCGCTGGACGACTATGACGGGCCGCTGCGGCGCCAGCGCGTGATGACGCTGGCGGATCTGACCGCCAAGGTGACCGCCACAGGGGCCACCACGGTCAAGATCGCGGGCAGTGTGGCGGGCCGTCAGGAACGCAAATCAGCACGGGGCAACCGGTTCGCCTTTGTCCAGTTGTCCGACCCCACGGGCCTGTACGAGGTGACAGTGTTCTCGGAACCATTGGAGGCCTTTCGTGACCTGCTGGAGCCGGGCCAGAACGTCGTGCTGACGGTCGAGGCCACGATGGAGGGCGATCAGCTGAAGTTGCTGATGCGGGGTGCGCAGCATGTGGACGAGCTGGTCGCGGGTGCATCGGCGGCGGGACTGCGGATCTTTCTCAGTGATACGGCGGCTGCGGCATCGGTCGCGGTCCGTTTGGCCGAGGCGGCCGAGGCCAAGGTGCGGGCCAAGGGGCCGGTGAACTTGGTCCTGATCGCGCCCGATCTGCCGGGCGAAGTCGAGATTGAGTTGCCCGACAAATACCCCGTCACGCCACAGATCAGGAACGCCATCAAACATGTCGCGGGGGTCGCGCATGTTGAGGAATTCTGAACGCCGGATACATGCATTTTTAAGATTTACGTTTGCGTAAGACATTCCCTGCAAATTCTTACGCAGGGAAATGGGTGTGAAAATGCTCGTCGAATCAACAGTTCAAATCATTCAGCCGGGACGTGAGGTGTCCCGCATCCGGGGCGAGACCGCCCAGGAGACCGGGCAGCGCACGGCCGCGCAGTCCGTCAAGATTGCGCCGCCCGCAGTGGGCCGGGGCGACTTGGGCCCCGAGGCGCAGGCGGCGCTGATCCGTTCGACCGGGTCGGCGGGTGGCGATGGCCTGAGCGAGGAAGAGCGCCAATTGTTGCGCCAGCTTTCGGCCCGGGACAAGGAGGTCCGCGACCACGAAGAGGCGCATGCCCGCGTCGGCGGACCCTATGCCGGGTCGCCTTCTTACGATTATCAGACCGGGCCCGACGGCCAGCGCTATGCCATCGGCGGCTCGGTCCCCATTGATGTCAGCCCGGTCCGTGGCGATCCCGAGGCGACGATCGCCAAGATGGAGATCGTCAAGGCGGCCGCGCTGGCACCGGCGGAACCTTCGGCGGCGGATCGGCAGATCGCCGCCCTTGCGGACGCGAACCGCCTGAAGGCGCTGACCGAACTTGCGGCACAGAAGTCTGATACGCGTCAGGGCGGCGACAATACTGTGGTCGATATAAAGGATTACCTCGAAAGCCTCGAGAAGGTTCGTGCCGAACGCGGCGTCCTGCCGGGCGATCAGGTCGATCGGGTGGCCTGACGCCCGCCCTCCCAAGGCACTACGTTCAATAGTGGGGCGGTTTCTGATCGGCGAGCGGTACGGTGCCACCCTCTCCGACCTCGGCCTCGGCCGCGCGCCGCATCAACAGGCCGACCTTGCGGCTTAGTTGCGCGATCTCTTTCTGTTGGCGATGCATCACCTCGGACAGCTCTTCCAGGGCACGGGCGTGATGCGCCAGCGTCTCTTCGATCTTGGTCTGATTGTCAGGTCCTGCCATACAGACCGGCATAAAAGTCGCGGACGGGCGTGACAATACCCTTGTCGGTCGTCAATAAGGCCCCACGTAGGCCGCCGGGGAACTGTTGGAAGACCGATGACGCTGGACCATTCGGAATTGCGGGATGCACTGGGGTGCTTTGCCACCGGGGTCACCGTTGTGACCACGATGACGCCACAGGGGCCATTGGGCATGACCGCCAACAGCTTTGCCTCTGTTTCCCTGGATCCTCCGCTGGTGCTGTGGTCACCGGCGCGGAAGTCTGCCCGGTTCCCGGCGTTCGAGGCGGCGGCCCATTTCGCGATTCATGTCCTGGCCGAGGATCAGCGCGCGCTGTCCGATCGGTTCGCGCGCGAGGGGCTGAACTTCGAGGGTCTCGATTACAAATCCGGTCTGGGCGGCGCACCGCTGTTGCCCGGTTGCGCCGCGCGGTTCGAGTGCGCCCATGCCGCCGGGCATGATGGCGGGGATCATTTGATCGTCGTGGGCGAGATCCGGCGCATGACCTGTTCGGGCACCCGACCCCTGATCTATCACCGTGGGGCCTATACCGCGTTGCCGTAGGGCTCAGGCCTCGCGGTAGAAGATATTCCCGCCCAGCGTGACCGTGCGATCCAGTGTCGCGAACCAGCCCGGGCGCATCCACTTGGCATGGAAGTACAGAGCGCCATCGGTCACGTCGTCAAAGGGCGCCTCGACCACCGCCTCGGCCGCGCGGGTGGCGCCGGCGAACTTGGCCGTATCCCCGAAGCTTTCGGCCCGGCCGTCGCAGCGGTACGAGAATTGGCAGCGGCCGCGGTCCTGTCCCTCGCTGATGACACCGCAGATCGTGCCAGGAAAGCGCGGGTCCCGGGTGCGGTTCAGGATCACATGGGCCACCGCGCGGCCGCCGTCCAGGTCCAGTGCCGCAGCCTCGTAATAGATCGCCTCGCGCAGACATTCGAAATCGGCCTGGCTGAATTCCATGGTTTTGGCGCGCGTGACCTCGGGCTCCGGCGTAGGCGCAGCGCAGGCGGTGACGGACAAGGTGGCGGCGATGGCAGTGAGGCGGGGAAAAATCGTCATGGTCTGGTCTGTGGTTCCGTGTGCATGCAAGTCCCCCGCGCGGGGTTAAAGCCAAAACCGCCACGGCGATCAAGAAAAACCTTGTCCCGGGCAGGCCAGGGCGCCGCCCCGCTTGCCCCCGGGGGGCGGCTGGGCTAACACCCGGGCGCAAGACTGCGATGCAGGGGCCGAGCATGGGCAAGAAGGACAAGATCAGGCGTCCGAAGGCGATCCAGCCAAAGGGATTCCGCGACTATTTCGGGCCAGAGGTGACGGCCCGGTCGGCCATGCTGGACCGGATTACCGAGGTCTACCGCCGCTATGGGTTCGATCCGCTGGAAACCAGCGCTGTCGAGACGGTTGAGGCGCTGGGCAAGTTTCTGCCCGACGTGGACCGCCCGAACGAGGGGGTGTTCGCCTGGCAGGACGAGGACGAGACCTGGATGGCGTTGCGCTATGACCTGACGGCCCCGCTGGCCCGGGTTTATGCGCAATATCGCAACGATCTGCCGACGCCCTATCGGCGCTATGCTGTCGGGCCCGTGTGGCGCAACGAAAAGCCGGGGCCAGGGCGGTTCCGGCAGTTCTATCAGTGCGACGCGGATACGGTCGGGTCGGCCAGTCCGGCGGCGGATGCGGAGATATGCGCCATGCTGGCCGATTGCCTCGAGGCTGTGGGGATCGCGCGCGGGGACTATGTGGTGCGGTTGAACAATCGCAAGGTCCTGAACGGTGTCATGGAAACCGTGGGTCTGTTGGACCCGGATGCCCCGGACGCCAAGGCCGCCGAGCGGGGGATCGTCCTGCGTGCCATAGACAAGCTGGATCGGCTGGGCGTCGGTGGTGTGCGCGCGCTGCTGGGCGAGGGGCGCAAGGACGACAGCGGCGATTTCACCGAAGGCGCGGGCCTGTCGCCCGATCAGGCCGATATCGTGATCGGGTTCATGGAAGCGCGCCGCGATGATGCTGCCGGAACCGTGGCCGCATTGCGCGACCTTGTGTCTGGCTCGGCGACAGGCCAGCAAGGCGTGGACGAATTGGAGGCCATTGCCGCGCTCGTCGCCGCCCAAGGGTACGCGCCGGATCAGTTCGTGGTCGACCCCTCGGTCGTGCGGGGGCTGGGATACTATACCGGGCCGGTCTACGAGGCCGAGCTGACCTTTGAGATCACCGACGACAAGGGACGACCGCGGCAGTTCGGGTCGGTGGCCGGGGGCGGGCGCTATGACGACCTGGTCAAGCGGTTCACCGGCCAAGCGGTGCCTGCGACGGGGATCTCGATCGGGGTTGATCGGCTGCTGGCGGCGCTTGCAGCCAAAGGTGACGGCTCGGTCCAGGCCGCGGGACCTGTGGTGGTCACGGTCATGGATCGCGACCGGATGGCCGATTATCAGCAAATCGTGGGCGAGTTGCGCAGCGCCGGTATTCGGTCCGAAGTTTTCCTGGGCAATCCCAAGAACTTTGGCAACCAATTGAAGTACGCCGATGCCCGCAACGCGCCGGTGGCGGTGATCGAAGGCTCGGACGAGAACGCGCGCGGTGTGGTGCAGATCAAGGATCTGGCCTTGGGCGCGCGCCTGGCCGCGAACATCACCACCAACGAGGAATGGAAGGCGCAGCCTGCGCAAAAGGAAATCGCGCGCGCCGATCTGGTGGCCGAGGTGCGGGCCATGATCGACCGGGCAAAGGACTGAGCGGTGGCCGAGCGCGCCTATCTGGACAACGCCCGCTCGGGCCCCGGGCTGGTGCAGGTGCGCGACGAGGTGGCGCGGCTGATGGCGCTGTTCGGAGAGGCTGGCGCGGTCGAGGTCGAGCCTGCGGCGCTGCTGTCGGCGGACATCCTGCTGGATCTCTATGGCGAGGACATCCGCGCCCGCGCCTTCGTGACCGGCGAGCCGGGCGAAGAGCAGGTTCTGCGCCCCGACTTCACGGTGCCCATTGTCCAACGGCATATGGCTGTGGGGGCCGAACCGGCTCGCTATGCCTATGCCGGGTCGGTTTGGCGACGCCAGGCGCGCGGCGATGCACGGGCCCAGGAATACCTGCAGGTCGGGTTCGAGGTGTTCGACCGCGACAACCCGGCCGCATCGGATGCCGAGGTATTTGCGTTGTTCGCGCGGGCGCTGGAGGGTCACGATCTGGCGGTCGGCACGGGCGACATTGGTCTGCTGTTTGCCGCCATCGACGGTCTGGACACGACCGCGCATCGCAAGGCGGCGCTGCGGCGACATGTGTGGCGGCCGGAGCGGTTTCAGCGGCTGGTCGAGATGTTCTCGCGCCGCCGGGACGAAAAGGCCGAACTGGTTGCCGCGGCCGAGGCGATCGGGGCCGACGCCCTGGTTCGGCAAGCGGGACCAGAGATCGGCCTGCGCAGCCGCGCCGAGGTGGTGGCCCGGATCTCTCGACTTTCCCAAGAGTTGGAGACACCCCCGCTGGGCGCCAGCGAAACCGGTCTGCTGTCCGAGGTTCTGACGCTGCGCGGCACCGTGGCCGAGGCGTCTGAGCGGCTGTCCGAACTATCCCGGGAGATGTCCGCGCTGGCCGGCGCCGCCAAGACCTTTCGCAATCGGGCGGACGCCCTGTCGGCGCGTGGGATCGATCCTGGGCGCCTGGACTTTGGCGGCTCGTACGGGCGCACGACGCTGGAATACTACGATGGTTTTGTCTTTGGGTTTGCCGCGCCCGATCGCCCGGACCTGCCGGTGATCGCCAGCGGCGGGCGGTACGACGCGCTGACGCGCGTTTTGGGCAACGGCAAAGGCATTCCGGCTGTTGGCGGGATCGTCCGCCCCGAAGCGCTGCTGGCGCTGGAGGCCGGGGGATGAGCACAAAGCTGAAGTTGGGCGTACCGTCAAAAGGGCGGCTGCAGGACAGCACTTTTGCGTGGTTCGACGACCGCGGGATCCGCCTGATGCGGTCCGAGGATGGTCGGCAATACGCCGGTCGGGTCGAGGGGGTCGACAACGTCGAGTTGGTGTTGCTGTCGGCAGGCGAGATCCCCCGTGACCTGGATCGCGGTCGCATCCATTTGGGCGTCACCGGGCGGGATCTGGTGGCCGAGAAACTGGCACCGAACGCGCTGGAGCC
>CAYWND010000198.1:0-3889 GCA_964459085.1 uncultured Oceanibium sp.
GAACGCAGGCCCTTTGACCATCAGTGCCGCGTGATGACGGCGGCGGCCCCGCCGCCCGCCAGTGTTCTGCAAAAGATGCAGGAACAGGGGTTTGACGTTACCCACGTTTATGGCCTGACCGAGACCTATGGCCCGGCGGTGGTCTGTGCCTGGCATCAGGAGTGGAATTCCGAGAGCATCGAGGAACAGGCCCGGCTGAAGGCGCGGCAGGGCGTGGCCTATCTGATGGAAGAGGCGGTGATCGTGGCCGACCCCGAGACCGGCGTCGAGGTACCCCATGATGGCGAGACCATGGGCGAGATCATGTTCCGCGGCAACATCGTGATGAAAGGGTATCTGAAGAACCCCACCGCAAGTGACGAGGCCTTCGCGGGGGGTCACTTCCGGTCGGGCGATCTGGCGGTGGTTCAGCCCGATGGCTATATCTCGATCCGCGACCGCGCCAAGGACATCATCATCTCGGGCGGCGAGAATATCAGTTCCATCGAGGTCGAGGATGCGCTGTTCAAGCATGATGCGGTTCAGGCCGTGGCAGTGGTCGCCAAGCCCGACGAGAAGTGGGGCGAAACCCCTTGCGCGTTTGTCGAACTGAAGCCGGACCATTCGGCGACCGAGGACGAATTGATCGCGTTCGTGCGCGACCAGATTGCCCGGTTCAAAGCCCCCCGCAACGTGGTCTTTGGCGAATTGCCGAAAACCTCGACCGGCAAGATCCAAAAGGTCCCGTTACGCGAGCGCGCCAAGGATCTGTAGAGCCCTTGCAGGCCTTACACCGAGGTCTCTAGCGCCTGGGCGAATGTTTCCTCGTCGACGTTTCCACCAGTGGCGACAACGATGACATCCTTGTCGTCGGATCCGTCGTGATGGAACAATGCCGCGGCCAGAGCCGCCGCGCCTCCAGGTTCCAGGACGATCTTCAGCCGCAGAAACGCCAGGTGCATCGCCCTCAGGCAGTCCTCATCGGTGACCACCAGGCCCGGGCCCGCGAGGCGGCGCAGGATCGGAAAGGTGATGTCGCCCGGTGCGGTCGTCAGAATTGCATCGCAGATCGAGCCTGTGGTGTGATTGTTTGAAACGATCCCACCGGTTTCCAGCGACCGTTTTACATCGTCAAACCCTGCCGGTTCGCAAGGACGCATGCGCAGGCCAGGTGCGTCGGCCTCGAGCGCCAGGGCGATACCAGAACTGAGGCCTCCGCCGCCGCAGCAAACCAGGACATCCGCAGCCTCGATCCCGGCATCGCGGGCCTGCCAGGCGATCTCGAGTCCACAGGTGCCCTGACCCGCGATGACCAGCGGTTCGTCATAGGGCCGGATCAGGGTCAGGTCGCGTTCGGTGGCGATGCGCCCGCCGACCTCTTCACGGCTTTCGCCGCCGGGACGGTCGTAGAGCACAACTTCGGCCCCCAGGGCGCGGGTGTTTTCGACCTTGAGCCGCGGCGCGTCGTTGGGCATCACGATCACCGCGGTAACGTCGTGTTGCTGCGCGGCGTAGGCAACGCCTTGGGCGTGATTTCCCGAGGAATAGGCGATCACGCCGCGGGCGCGGATCTCAGGCGGCAGGCCACTGATGGCCGACCAGCCGCCGCGAAACTTGAACGATCCTGTATGTTGAAGGCACTCGGCTTTTACGTGGACGCGACGCCCCGCGATCTGATCCAAAAACGGCGAGGACAACAGGGGCGTGCGCCGGACCACCGGCGCCAGACGGTCGTCAGCCGCGCGGATCATCTCGATCGAACTCATGCCGTCACCCGGGCAAGCACCGACTGGATGGCGGCCAGCGACTGGGGTTCGTCCAGAAACGGCACGTGGCCCCGGTCGGGCACTTCGGCCACAACCATATCCGGCCGCCGCCGAGCCATTTCGGCCACCGTATCCGAAGTCAGGAGGTCGCTGTTTGCGCCACGAATGATTGCCAGCGGCAAGCCCGCGAAAGCATCGAACAGCGGCCACAGGTCCGGCGGCGGGCCTGCAGCTTCGGCTGCTGCCATTGCGTCCGCGATGCGTGGATCGTAGCGGAGGGCCAAACCGTGGCCATCGTCCCGGAACCAGCGTTCGGCCAGCGCGCGCCAGCGGGCATCGTCAAGGCCACGAAAGCCCGCGCCCATGTCGCGCTTCATCGCGTCAACGATGCCGCCATAGGTGTTTGCGGTGGGTGCGCGTCCGACATAGCGCTTGATCCGCGCAAGACCCTCGTCTGCAATCTCGGGGCCGATGTCGTTCAGGATCACGCCTGCCAGACGATCCTTGACCGTGGCCGCCATCACCATCGCCACCAGACCCCCGCGCGAGGTGCCGAGGATCGTGACCTTGTCCAAGCCGATATGATCCAGAAATTCCACCGTGTCCCGCGCCTCGATGGGGATCTGATAGGTGGACGGGTCCGGGGCCCAGTCCGAGCCCTCGCGCCCCCGAAACGTCAGACGGATCATGCGGATACCGTCGGGCAAGACCGCCGCCAGATCGTCGAAATCTCGCGCGTTACGGGTCAGGCCGGGCAGGCACAGCATCGGCGTGCCAGTGCCATGATCCTCGTAGCCCAGCGACAGGCCGTCAGAAGTGGTGAAGCTGCCGGTCGTCATGTGCTGGCCACCCCGGGAATGCCGGTCAGATCGGTCAGGATGCGCTTGGGCACCCAGGGCAGGCGATCAACCGGCTCGCCTGCGCGATTGACCCAGACGGTGGTGAACCCATAGCCCGTCGCCGCTGCTGCATCCCAACCATTGGACGACACGAACAGAACCTCGTCCGGTTCCGTTCCGAACCTTTGACCGACGAGGTCGTAGACGGTTTTGTGCGGCTTGAAGACGCCGACGGTTTCCACGCTGAGCACGTCGTCCAGAACGTCGCCGATGCCAGCGCTTTTGACCGCGCCTTCGAGCATGGGCGGCGAGCCGTTCGACAGGATCGCAGTGGCAAAGCCGCGCGCTTTTAACTCGGCCAGCATCGCGGGCACTTCGGGATAGGCGGCCAGTTCCCAGTATAGCGCGAGCAGACGTTCGCGCAGGTCGGCGTCACCTGCCAGCCCCTCGGCCTCAAGCGCGAAATCAAGCCCCTCTTGGGTGACGGTCCAGAAATCGGTGTGTGCGTCTGCCACCGCCCTCAGCCAGGTGTATTGCAACTGCTTCAAGCGCCAGGTTGCGGCAACAGCTGGCCACTTTTCGGCCAGCGCCTGGCGGCCTGGTTCCTCTGCGGCGATCCGGGCGGCTGCGGCCACGTCGAACAGCGTGCCGTAGGCATCGAAAACGCAAGCTTTGATGAGCATCCGGTCCCTCCCCTTTCGCGGTACTATGGCAGCGATGGCGGGGCGGCGAAACCGCATTTTGGTGCCGTTGGGTCCCGGATGAAAAGTCGGGGGAAATGCGCTAGGGTCGACCCGAACGAGAGGGGGGTTCTTCATGACCGACAAGCACGGAATGATCTGGTGGTCCGAGCTACATACGCGCGACCCCGAGGCGGCCAAGGCCTACTACGGATCGATCTGCGGCTGGGGAATCGAGACCGTTCCGATGCCCGATGGCAGCACTTACATCCTGTGCAATGCGGGTGAGACCCCAACAGCGGGCATTTTCGACATGCGGGACAATCCGGCGATGGAGGGTGTGCCCGAGCATTGGTTCACGTATGTCGCGGTCGCCGATGTCGACAAGGCGGTCGCCCAGGGCGAGGCCGCGGGTGGCAAGACCATACGGCCGCCGTTTGATGTTGACGGTGTGGGCCGCATCGCGATCATCCACGATGTAAATGGCGCGGCCGTAGGGCTGATGACGCCCAGCGACCCGCCGGGCTAAGGCGGTGCGCGTCTAACGTGTTCCGATCAGATCCATCGATATGTCGCGCCCAAACGCGCGTTCGGCATTGCGAAAGGCGATCTTTTCCGCCACGTC
>CAYWND010000198.1:3989-5877 GCA_964459085.1 uncultured Oceanibium sp.
GGGTCGAGTTCATAGAGCCAGCGGATCGGCTCAGCCCCGGAATGAACGTGCAGATAGATGTCGCGGTCTTTGGCCTTGGCGATGATGTCGCGAAACAGCGTCTCGTCCCACATGCGGCGATTGCGGATATGGAACTCGCCAATGCCCTCGTGCGGGTAAGCCTGCAGGCGTCGGTCCAGATAGTCGGACATGCCCAGGAAGTCGGTCCAGTCCGACGACCCCCAGTTGCCGTGATAGGGCCTGAGTTCGGGCACGATGCGGTTGGGGGCATGTTCCCAAAGCATGATCGTGCCTTCGTCCGGGGTTGACGAGACCAGGCCCATCGCAACGCCATTTCGGTCCATCAGGTCCAGAACGCGGTCTACCGGATAGGGTCCCCAGGCCGGTTCCTTGTAGTGCACATGGGCGTCGAAGATGGGGAGGTCGGCATGATCTGCGTGGCTTTTATGGGCCGCGGCGAACAGTGCCAGCGCGCAAGCCAGCGCTGGAATCAGACGATTGGGGGGCGTTACTTGGGCTGTCATGATGGCAACTCTGATCCCGAATTCTGTCACGCTGGACGCGACCACAGAACATCAGAATGGGCCAGGAAACAACGGGCTGAAGCGATCGCAACGCCCCCGAGGCTTGATGCCGTCAAAGATTTTCGGGCTGCGCCATCCCGGTGACGTGAAACCCGCCGTCGACGAAAAGGATATCGCCGGTCGTGCAGGCGCCCAGGTCTGACAGCAAGTAAACCGCGGCGCCACCGACCGCTTCGAGTGTCGCGTTGGCACGCATTGGCGCGTTCGCCTCGGTCGTCTTGTAGACCTTCCGCGCGCCCCCGATCGCTGCCCCTGCCAAGGTGCGCATCGGCCCCGGGCTGATCGCATTGACCCGGATCGCGTCGGGGCCCAGATCGTTGGCGAGGTAGCGCACTGCGCTTTCCAGGGCGGCCTTGGCCACGCCCATGACGTTGTAGTTCGGCGTTACCCGTTGCGAGCCCATGTAAGTCAGAGTCACGATCGACCCGCCTTCGGACATCAGCGCAGCGGCCCGGCGCGTGACATCGACGAAGGAAAAGCACGAGATGTCCAACGAGTTCAGGAAATTTGCGCGGCTTGTGTTGACGAACCGCCCAGTCAATTCGGCCTTGTCCGAAAACGCGATGGCGTGAACCAGAAAGTCCAACCCGCCCCAGGTGTCACGCAGCGTACCGAACACCGCGTCCAGCGATGCTTCGTCCTGGACATCCGCTGGCAAGACGAGGCTTGATCCGACGCTTTCGGCCAGGGGCCGCAGCCGTTGGCCGAACGCCTCGCCCTGGTAGGTAAAGGCCAGCTCTGCCCCTTCGTTCGCCAGCGCCTTGGCGATGCCCCAGGCGATGGATTTCTCGTTTGCAACCCCCATGACGAGGCCGCGTTTCCCCCTCATCAAGTCCGGCATCGTGTTAGTCCTGATAAACGCTGACGGCCAGGGTCGCGTTGGTTCCGCCAAATCCAAAACTGTTCGACAGGATCGTGTCGTGACCCGCGTTGTCAACGCGGGTCAGGGCGATCTCGCCTGGGTTCAGTGCCGGATCGGGGGTCGAGACATTGGCGCTGGCGGTGATGAAGTCATCCTGCAGCATCAGGATCGAATAGATCGCCTCTTGCACGCCTGTCGCGCCCAGCGAATGCCCGGTCAGCGATTTGGTCGAGCTGACGGGCGGCGTCTGCCCCTCGCCAAAGATGTTGCGGATCGCCACAACTTCCGAGATGTCGCCTACGGGGGTCGAGGTGCCGTGGCTGTTGATATAGCTGACTTGGCGGTTGCCGATGGTGGACATTGCCAGTCGCATGGCCCGCTCGCCGCCCTCGCCCGAGGGGGCGACCATGTCGTGGCCGTCCGAGGTCGCGCCATAGCCGGT
>CAYWND010000199.1:0-5867 GCA_964459085.1 uncultured Oceanibium sp.
GATCTGATCGGGAATGAAAAACGCCGCCTTCGTGGCGAAGGCGGCGTCGGATCCTGGACACTCGGCCCGGGATGGCGGGGGCATAAACTTAGACGTTCAGTTGATAGCTGGCTGGGGTATAGCCAAATCCTTCGCCGCGTGCCTCGACATAGCCCATGGCCGGGAACGGCATGTGATAGCCCGAGAACGCGACGCCGTCGGCGGCCAGCATCCCGAAAATCTCTTTGCGGGTCGCAGCGGCGGCAGCTTTGTCGAGGTCAAAGCGCACCTCCCAGTCGGGGCGTTCCAGCGACAGCACGAAGTGGTTGGCGACATCCGCGGTCAGGACCAGACGACGGCCTTCGCTTTCGATGTGATAGACCATCTGGCCGGGGGTGTGGCCAAAGGCGGCCATGGCCTCGACCCCCGAGACGACACTGTCGCCGGGATTGACGAAGCGGAACTTCTCGGCCAGCGGGACGACCAGGTTCTGCGCCATCGTGTAGACGCGCTCGGCCGGGGTGCCAACACGGTCCTCGCTGGTCCAAAAGTCGTATTCGATCGCGCCGGTGACATACGTGGCATTGGGGAATGCGGGGGCATCACCCTCCATCAATCCGCCAATGTGATCGGGGTGCATATGCGTGATGACAACGGTGTCGACCTGATCGACGCTGTAGCCCGCCGCAGCGATTTGTGCGGCAAGCTGGCCGCGTGCAGGGCGTGCGCCCATGCCGTTTCCGGTGTCAAACAGGATCAGGCTGTCGCCGGTGTTGACCAGGACGGGCGCAAAGGTGAATTCCATCTTGTCAGTGGGCAAGTTGCGGTCGGCCAGCAGGCCCTCGACCTCGCCCACGGTGACGTTGGTGCCAAAGATGCCTTGTGGGTTTTCCACCGGTACGGCGCCGTCCAGCAGTGTTGTGACCTCGAAGGCGCCCAGTTTGACCCGGCGATAAAGTGGACGCGATGCGCCTAGCATTGGTCCAGCGGCATGTGCTCCGGTTGTGGCCAGCGCCAGGCCAGCGGCGCTGCCGGTTGCCAAAAGTTCGCGGCGAGAGATCATGAAGCATCCTCCGTTATGTCGATCCTTGCGGCGCGAGATATGGCAGAGGGGTGGGAAGTAAAGGAAAAAGACTGTGCGCGCTGGCCCTACAATCCATGAGGGGTCTTGGACCAGTGAAACGGGCGCAGGACCAATTCCAGCACCGCGCGATACGCCGCCACCGCGCCTAGGGGCCAGTACAGCAGCAGCGTCGGGACGGTCCAGATCAGATGCCTGCGGGCCTGTGGCAGGACCGCGCGCAGGGCAACCGACAGCATAACCGCCTGGCCCAGGATCATCGATACAAGAAATCCCTGCCACAACAGCGGTGACAGCGCCTGAATGGCGATAAGGTTTCCGCCCAGCAGTCCGAACCACAGCGCCCAGAACAGAGGGGTCGCCAGGTAAGCAGTCATTGCGCCCAGAAACAGCACCTGGAACCCGACAAAGCCCACAGACCCAAGATCCCGCCATAGGGCCGTGGGGCTGCGCATGTGGACCAGCCAGGTCATGATGTAGCCCTTCAGCCAGCGCGACCGCTGCGGGATCCAGGATTTCAAGACGCAGTTTGCCTCTTCAAAGGTCGTGGTCTGCACCATTTCGGTGCGATAGCCCAGGCGCGCCAGCCGCATACCCAGTTCGGCATCCTCGGTGACATTATAGCTGTCCCAGCCGCCTATTCGTTCCAATGCGGCACGGCGGAAGAAAACCGTGGTCCCGCCCAGCGGGATCGGGATGCCCAGCCGCTGGACGCCGCGCAGCAGCACCCGGAACCAGATCGCGTATTCGATGGTGAAGCAGCGCGACAGCCAGTTTTGGCGGCTGTTGTAGAAATCCAGATACCCTTGGGCGCAGGCGACCTCGGCCGGGGCCTGCTCGAAATGCGCGGCGAAACGGTCAAGCTGATCAACCTCGGGCCGGTCCTCGGCATCGTAAATCCCGACCAGGTCCCCACGGCAGAAGGGCAAGGCATAGTTCAGCGCACGCGGCTTGGTCCTGAGGGCGTCCTTGGGGGCCTGCAGGACCCGGATCCACGGCGGTACATTCAGTTCGGCCAGCGCAATCGGCGTTTGGACATCATCCTCGTCCACAACCAGAATAACGTCCATTAACGCCTTGGGATATTTCGAAATCTCTAATGCGGCGATCAGGCGCCTAAGGACCACGTCCTCGTCCCGCAGGGCGATCAGAATCGAGATAACGGGCCGCCGTTGGGCCCGCGTGGCTGGCGCTGGCGACGGCGCGCGCCGACCAAGATCGTACGTCAGTGCGAAGAGGCGCAGCAGGGTTGTGGCCGTATTGCTGACAACGATTGCCACAAAGCCCAGGGCCAAAGCGGCCAGTGGATATGTCGCAATGGCAAGCGCAACCGTCAATGCCACGGCGGCAAAGCGCAGTTGCGCCTTGCGGGCCTGCCAGCGCCGCGCGGAATAGGTTTCGGGGCATCTGTCTCGGGTGCGATCGCTGATTGTGGTCTTGTATAGCGCCTCGATCGCGGCTTCGATTTCTGGGCGCGATGCCAGCGCGAACGTCATCCGCGCAACCTTTGGGGTCATCATCCGTCGGATGTTCGGGATATCCTGTGGATCCGCAACCGCGACGACCAGCGCCCCATCGAGGTGGCGCCAGGGCAGGAACCCCAAAGCCAGCATGTCGAAGGGATCAAGGCCCAGATCCGGAAAATGCTGCGGTGCCATCCGGCCCACCGGAATGCGAAGATGTCCCGATTGTGTGGCCAGGCCATCTGCCAGGGCTGAAGGCGTAATATCACCGTTGGTGACCAGAATATTGCCCAGCCGCGCACGAGACCGGCGTTGATCGGACAGGGCACGATGGACCGAGCGCTCGTTGACCAAACCTCGATCAAGCAGAATGGCCCCCAGTTTCCGCCTGGGCGGTTTCGGGGGCCATCCACCTGCCAAACTGTCCACTGCTCGGGTGGTCAGAGGGTCCACGACAACAACTTTCGAAACGCTCTCGAAAAATGCTGTCAGATTGTGCTTAAGAAAGAATTAATCGCCGGTTGACGCGCGGATCGCGTCCACGAACCGATCAAACAGATAGAAGCTGTCCATCGGCCCCGGGCTGGCCTCGGGATGGTATTGGACCGAGAAGATCGGGCGGTCGCGCATCGCCAGTCCGCAGTTCGAGCCGTCAAACAGCGAGACATGGGTTTCCTCGACGCCGGCGGGCAGGGACTGGCTGTCGACAGCAAATCCGTGGTTCATCGAGGTGATCTCGACCTTCCCGGTGGTGTGGTCCTTGACCGGATGGTTCGCGCCGTGATGGCCATGGTTCATTTTTAGCGTTTTGGCCCCCAGGGCCAGCGCCAGCATCTGATGACCCAGACAGATACCAAAGATCGGAATGCTGGTCTTGGCCATGATGTCCTGGATCATCGGCACAGCATAAGCGCCGGTCGCTGCCGGATCGCCGGGGCCGTTCGACAGGAACAGGCCTTGCGGATTGTGGCCCAGAATATCCTCGGCCGTGGCCGTGGCAGGGACTACGGTCACGTCGCATCCCGCATGTGCAAGACAACGCAGGATGTTCCGTTTGGCGCCGTAGTCCACCGCGACCACCCGGTAACCGGGCCCTTCGCGGCGGCCATACCCGTCAGGCCAGGCCCAGCGGGTCTCATCCCAGCGATAGGACTGTGCGCAGGTCACCTTGGCCGCCAGATCAGCGCCCTCGAGACCGTCGAAGGCGCGGGCGCGGGCGACCAGCCCCTCGACATCGAAGATGCCGTCCGGGGCGTGTTGGATTGCGACATGTGGTGCGCCCTGGTGCCGGATCGCACGGGTCAGGCGGCGGGTATCCACGCCGCCAATGCCGATCCTGCCGCGCCGCGCAAGCCAGGCCGCCAGGGTTTCAGCGGCGCGCCAGTTCGATGGCTCGGTCGGGTCCCAATGAACGACCATACCTTCCGCGACCGGATCCGCGGTTTCGTCATCCTCGGGCGTGACGCCAGTGTTGCCGATATGTGGGAACGTGAAGGTGACGACCTGGCCGGCATAGGACGGATCGGTCATGATCTCTTGATACCCGGTCATGGCCGTGTTGAAGCACAATTCAGCCACCGCGATTCCCTCGGCCCCAAAGCCGCGCCCCATAAAGACCTGACCATCGGATAGCGCGATGCAAGCTGTTGGAAATCGGGACGATTCCCGCGTGGCTGTCGTGGCAGAGACGGGCGCCTGGTTCGCGGTCATCGTGGCAATCCTGTTTGCGGAGTCGCGGGAGACTACTTATCCAGGCGAGTGCGGTCAAGCCTGTTAATCAAATGTTAAAAACGAGCATAATCAATGGTTTACAGACCGTTAAAGGCGTTGTCAGACCGGGTTGTATTGGATATACAGGGCATTCCGGAAATCAGAAGCTGGACCCAAGTGTTGTCATGATCCGCTCTCGACTTTCGACGGAATTGAAGGACGCCATGCGTGCCAAGGATGCATCGCGGCTGTCCACAATCCGCCTGATAAACGCCGCCATCAAGGACCGCGACATCGCTGCTCGCAGCGATGACAACAGCGAGGGTGTTTCGGATACCGAAATCCGCGACATCCTGGCCAAAATGATCAAGCAGCGGCGCGAAAGCGCCGCGACCTACGACGAAGCCGGTCGGATCGAATTGGCCGAGCGGGAGCGGTCGGAGATCGACGTGATCCAGTCGTTTCTGCCCAAGCCTTTGTCCGAACAGGAGACGCAAAAGGCGATACAGGACGCGATCAACGAAACCGGGGCCAGTTCGATCCGGGATATGGGCCGGATCATGGGTGTGCTGAAATCGAAATATTCCGGTCAGATGGATTTCGGCAAGGCGGGTGCTCAGGTCAAGGCCGCTCTCGGCTGAGTCGGATGGGTGGCCGCTGTGCTGGCGGCCTAGGTGTGTGCAGGCCCGATCCGTCGTAAGGCCGCCGACAACTCGTCGTAGAGCGCAACTCGCTCGTCCGGGCTGAGGAAAGCCCCCAGTTCGATCTCGCGGCCGTTACCTTTCAAGGTCAGGTAACTTTCGACCCTGCGCGTATCCTTCAGATGCGTTGTCACCCAATAGGGATTGGCATGCCAACGTTGGACGCGGCCGCCGGGTTCAACCCGCTCGACCGTGATCAGGTCGTTCCACAGCCGCAACTCTTCGTGCAGGCGCCCATCCGCATAGGACCGGCGCAGTGCGGCGTAAAGTGCGATCAGCGCGCCGACCAGGAACGGCAGCAGACCCCAGGCCACAGGCGTGCCCAGAAACGGGACCAGCGGGATGGCCAGGCCAATGCCCACGAAGATCAGAACGCGCCGCGCGCCTGTAGGGCTGAGCGATCGGTTCGGCCAAAGCGACAGACTGTAGGCAGGCGTATCGCGGCGGCCAAAAGGGTCACCGTCAACGGAAAAGGCCGGGGAGGTGTCCCCGGCCTTCTGGGTTCCGTTATCCGGGGACATCAATGATGTCCTTTGTCCCACATGTCCTGAGTGGGCAGGATTTCGAACGTATGCTCTGGTGGCGGGTTGGGCAGCGTCCACTCCAGCGTATCCGCATGCTCGCCCCAGTATGCCGGATCCTCTATCTTTTTGCCGGACCGCAGCGTGTAGAACACGATGGCGAAGAACAGCAGGAAGGACAGGCCCGAGATAAAGGCACCCCAGCTAGAGATGTAGTTCCAGTACGCGAACTGCTCGGGGTAGTCGATATAACGGCGCGGCATGCCCTGACGGCCCAGGAAATGCTGCGGGAAGAAGGTGATGTTGGCACCGATGAAGAACATCCAGAAATGGATCTTGCCCCACTTTTCCGGGTACTGCCGTCCGGACATCTTGCCGATCCAGTAGTAGACACCCGCAAAGATCCCGAACA
>CAYWND010000200.1:0-5865 GCA_964459085.1 uncultured Oceanibium sp.
AGATCTGCGTATTCGACGGCGACGGGATCGGTCCCGAGATTATGGCGCCGACGCTGGAGGTCCTGCGCACAGTCCAACGTCTGTTCGATCTGCCAGAGTTTGCTTTTGATCACCGCCCCGCCGGGGCTGCCCACTATGCCCAAACCGGCGACGCGTTGCCTGCATCGTCGATCGAGGCCGCCAAGGCGGCCGACGCGATCCTGCTGTCGGCCATGGGCCTTCCTGACATCCGCAAACCGGACGGAACCGAGATCACACCGCAGATCGAGTTGCGGTTCGCGTTGGGGCTCTATGCCGGCGTGCGACCGGTTAAGGTGTATCCCGGTCAGCAGTCGGTTTTGTCCGATCCGCGCGCAGCCCAGATCGATTTTGTGTTGATCCGGGAAAGCACCGAGGGGCTGTTTGCGCATATGAACGAAGGGGTCGTGCGCCAGGGGGTCGACGCGACAGAGACGCTGCGGATCACGCAAGAAACCTCGGAGAAACTGTTCGATTTCAGCCTGCGTCTAGCCAAACGCCGGGCGGACCGCCGTGGCCGCAAGGCCGAGGTGATGTGCGTGGACAAGGCGAACGTGTTCCGCGCCTTCTGGTTCTTTCGCGAGATCTTCATGGCGCGCGCACTGGCGTTTCCCGAGGTCCAGGCGACGACGGGTTATGTCGATGCGGTTGCGATGTGGATGGTCCAGCGGCCCTGGACATTCGATGTGCTGGTCACCGAAAACATGTTCGGGGACATCCTGTCTGATTTGGGTGCGGGCCTGATGGGCTCGTTGGGGCTTGCCCCGTCGGCGGATATTGGCGATGCGGCGGCGGTGTTTCAGCCCTGTCACGGGTCTGCACCGGACATCGCGGGCCAGGGCAAGGCCAATCCGCTGGCGATGATCCTGTCGGCAGGGATGATGCTGGACTGGCTGGGGGGCGAGCGGGACATGCCGCGCCTATGCGATGCGGCCCAGGCGCTGGACGACGCGGTGGCGCGCGTTGTTGTCGAGGGGCGCAACCTGACACCCGATCTGGGCGGCGGCGCGTCGACCGAGACCTGTGCGAGGGCCGTGATCGATGCGCTGGAGGCGACACGCTAGATGCGGGTCGCGGTGATCGGCGCGGGCTATTTCGCTGGATTCCAGATCGGGGCCTGGGCGGAAATGCCGGATACCGAGCTGATAGCCGTTGTCGATCCTGATCCGCAGGCCAGGCTTCGCGCTGTCCGGATTGCGCCCGAAGCACAAATCGTCGAACACCTAGACGCGGTCTTGGCGCTGGATCCGGATATCGTGGACATCGCGGCGCCCCCAGGCGCGCATCTAGATCTGATTCAGACGCTGTGCGGCGAGGTGCCGACGATCATCTGCCAGAAACCGTTTTGCGGCGATATAGCAGCGGCGCGCGAGGCGGTCGAGATCGCCCGGTCACGCGGCACGCTGCTGGTCGTCCACGAAAACTTTCGGTTTCAACCCTGGTATCGCCAGATCGCCGCCCTTATCCGCGACGGGACGCTTGGGGATGTCCGTCAGGCGCGGTTTGCCCTGAGGCCCGGCGACGGACGGGGGCCGCGCGCCTATCTGGACCGACAGCCTTATTTCCAGTCCATGCAACGGTTTCTGATCCATGAAACCGCGATCCACTTTCTCGACACCTTCCGATACCTGTTTGGCGAGCCAATATCGGTCTTTGCCGATCTCTGGCGGGCCAATCCGGCGATCAAGGGCGAGGATTGCGGCATCTTCGTCCTTCAGACCGCGACCGGCGCCCGCCTGATGTTCGATGGAAACCGGACGCTGGATCATGTGGCGGACAACCCTCGTTTGACGATGGGCGAATTCGAGGTCGAGGGTACGGACGCATCGTTGCGGCTGTCGGGCGATGGCCGTCTGACCGTGCGTCCGTTCGGGGCCGCCGACTGGCGCGACGTTCCGGTCGCCTTTGACGCGGATGCTTTCGGGGGCGGATGCGTTCGCGCGTTGCAGCAGCATGTGGTTGACGCGATCCGCCGGGGTGTCGCGCCGGAAAACACGGGTCGCGACTATCTGATCAATCTGGAATTGGAGGATCTGGTCTATCGCTCGGCCATCGAGGGCCGCAAGCTGGCGGTCGAGGTGGGCGGATGACCCGGCAGGGCACGCGGACCGAGCAGGCCTATGCGCGGCTCAAGGACAAGATCATGCAGGGGGAGTTGCAGCCCGGTGCGTCCTATCTGGAAACCGAATTGGCCGAGCATCTGGGAATGAGTCGCACGCCGCTGCGCGAGGCTGCATTGCGTCTTGCCGGGGATGGTTTCGTTAACATCCGCCCGCGTTCGGGGATCGAGATTCGCGGCATCTCGGCCCGTGACATGGCCGAGATCTACGAGGTTCTCACCCAACTGGAACCTTTCGCGGCCGCCAAGCTGGCGCAGCAGGGGCTGGACCCCGACATGTCCGCCGAATTCGACGCGATATTGGACGCAATGGACGTCGCGCTGGCGACGGGGGATCTTAGGGCCTGGGCTGCGCGCGATCGGGACTTTCATCTGATGCTGGTCGAAGGGGCGGGGAATGCGCGCCTGCTGAGCCTGTTTTCGTCCCTTTGGGATCAGATCCATCGGGCACGAATGGCGACTCTGCACGACCGCCCCGACCTGGCGACGTCTAATGCGGATCACCGCCAACTGATCACCCTGATCCGGGCCGGCGATGCCAAGGGCGCAGAACGGCTGCACCGACGCCACAGGGCGGCGGCGCAAAAGGTCCTGGTCACCTTACTGAAACAGCGCGCGGAGGACAGCTTGTGAGCACCAACTGGAAGATCACGGCCTTGCGGTATGCGACGATGACCGAACGCATTCGCGCAAATAATTTTCTTTTTGACGACGATCACGCCGCCCCGCATCCAATCGATTTCTTTATCTGGCTGCTCGAGGCTGATGGCCGACGCATCCTTGTGGACACAGGATATGATCGGACCGAAAGCGTCGCGCGTGAGCGTCCGATCGACCACGCGCCTGAAGATATGCTGCGCGCGCGGGGTATCGATCCTGACACGATTGAGACGGTGATCCTGACACATCTGCATTTCGATCACGCTGGATCGCTGAAGGCGTTCCCGAACGCCCAGCTTTTTGTCCAGCCGGCCGAAATGGAATACGCGACCGGGCCGTGCATGTGCCACGATGCGCTGCGAATGCCGTTCACCGGCGATCATGTCTGTGACATGGTGCGCGCGCTGTTCATGGGGCGTGTGACCTTTGTCGAAGGCTCGGCCGAGGTCGCCCCGGGCGTCGAGGTTCATCTGATCGGGGGCCATTCTCGTGGGTTGCAGGCAGTACGGGTCCAAACGCGCCGCGGGCCGGTCGTTCTGGCCTCGGACGCCAGCCATTTCTACGAGAACTATCTGAAGCGCAAGCTGTTTCCGATAGTCGTGGATGCCGAAGACATGCTGCGCGGCTTTGACCGATTGCAGGCCCTCGCGCCGACGCTGGCCCATATCGTGCCGGGCCATGATCCGTTGGTCCTCAGCGCCTATCCGCAGGACGGCGGTCCGGATGCGGTGTCGCTGCACGCTGATCCGGACGAGTCTGTTCTCGGCTTTTAGGGCGTGTTGCCCGCACAACACCGTCGAAATTCTTCGGTTTGCGCGAAGTCTCGTGCACATTGACACAGAGACGAGCGTTGTGTCTTTGTGGAAAGAAACACGTGTAAGAGGCAGTAAAGTGGTCACAATTTACAGTTACGCACGTCCTTTTGGATGGCTGGTCTTCTTTGGCATCATCCTGTGGGCCTGGTGGTATCTTTTCGCGATGTCTGGCGACATGGGGATGACACTGACGGGTGGGATGCGGATGGGTGGCGACGCCATGAGTGGCGATGCAATGGGGTCAATGTCCCCCATGCAGATGCAGATGACCAATCCGATGGTCCTCTATCCGATGTGGATCATTATGATGGCAGCAATGATGGGGCCGTCATTTGTGCCCACCGCGATGACCTATGATGATCTGATCACCACCGGTGCGGGCAGCCGTGGCGGATTTTGGGGCCTGGTCGGGGGCTATCTTGGCACTTGGTTCGTGGCCGGCGCTGGCATCGCCACGCTGCACGTCCTGTTTCTGCAACTCGGGCTGTTGTCCAGCATGGGCAAGAGCACATCCGCAGTATTTACCGCAACCTTGTTGGGTGCCGCGGGTATCTACCAATTTACGAGCGTAAAAACGCACTGCCTGGATCATTGCCGCAGTCCGCTGGCGCAATTCCTGGCGCACTGGCATCCCGGCGTACTGGGTGGCGCGCGCATGGGCATGCATCATGGCCTTTATTGCATCGGCTGCTGTTGGGGCATCATGATGCTGGGCTTTGTCGGTGGTGCCATGAATATCGTTTGGATGGGCATCGCCACATTGATCATGACGTTGGAGAAGCTGCCGGATATCGGAAGGTGGTTGACCTTGCCGCTGGGTATCGCTTTCTTGGCGCTTGCGGGATGGAATCTGCTCTCGCTGTTCTAGGAGCACCACATGGCGGACACCGAGAAGCTTCGCGTCACGGCGAAGATCGACAGTCGGCTTCCCGGCACAAGGCCCGAGGCCAAGCCGGATGTCGAATGGTCGATGACCGGCGAGCTTTTCATGAACTGTTCGTGCGAGGTGTTCTGCCCCTGCGTGATCTCGCTGGGTAAACATCCCCCGACCGAAGGGCATTGCCACGCCTGGATGGCGATCAGCATCGACAAGGGCCACTATGGGGGCGAGGATCTGTCGGGGATCAACATCGGTATCCTGGCCGATATCCCTGGCCGCATGGGCGAAGGGAACTGGAAGGTTGGCCTGTATATCGACGAGGCGGCAAGTCACATGGCGTTTCACGGGATCTGCGAGATCATGTCCGGCAAGGCAGGCGGCAGCACAGGTGTCCTGAAGTACCTGGTTGGCGAGGTGCTGGGCGCTGAACGCCAACCCGTCATGATCGAGGCCGATGGGCGCATGCGGCGCGTCGTGATCGGCCGCAAGATCCAGGGCGAGATTGAGATGCTGCAGGAAACCGGCGACGATCCCGTCACGATCACCAATTCCAAGTACTGGATCGGACCCACCATATTCGTGGCCCGCGGACTGATGTCCCGTGTGCGCGATCGCGGGCGGGTCTGGGATTTCGGCGGCCGATCCGCCGAGGTAGTCCCGATCAACTGGGCCGGTCCCGGCCGATAGGAGAAAACATGAGCTTCAAAGCGCTGGTCGTCACAAGGGATGACGAAGGCAAGACGCATGCATCGGTGTCCGACCTGACCGAGGCGGATCTGCCCGAGGGTGATGTTACCGTGGATGTCGAGTATTCGACCGTGAACTACAAGGATGGCCTTTGCATCGGCCCCGGCGGAGGTCTGGTGCGCAACTATCCTCACGTGCCCGGGATCGATTATGCCGGAACCGTGTCACGTTCGGATGATGCGCGCTATGCGGTGGGAGACAAGGTTGTCCTGACCGGCTGGCGCGTGGGCGAGGCGCATTGGGGCGGCTATGCACAGAAAGCCAGTGCCAAGGCCGATTGGCTGGTACCGTTGCCTGACGGGCTGACAACGCGGCAGGCGATGGCGGTCGGCACCGCGGGCCTGACGGCGATGCTGGCGATCAACGCGCTCGAAGATCATGGGCTGGAGCCCGGCAAGGGCCCGGTTCTGGTGACCGGGGCTGCTGGCGGGGTCGGGTCGGTTGCGACGGCCATCCTGTCGGCGCTGGGCTACGAGGTGGCGGCGGTTACAGGGCGCCCCGAGACGGCCGATTACCTCAAATCCTTGGGTGCCGGGCAGATCGTTGCCCGCGAAGACATCAACGAAACCACCAAGCGCCCACTGGAGTCCGAGACCTGGGCCGGCTGCGTCGACGCGGTCGGGGGA
>CAYWND010000201.1:0-5792 GCA_964459085.1 uncultured Oceanibium sp.
GCCGCGGGTCGAGATCGCGCGGCTGCTGACCTCGGTCGAGCCGTTTCCCGACCGCGCGCATCTGGTGGGGGTCTATGCGCTGGGCAAGGCGCAACGGGTGATCTGCCTGCTGCGAAATGCGGGGTATGACCGCCCGATCTATATCCATGGGGCACTGGCCAAGCTGTGCGACTATTACCAGTCCCAGGGCGTGGAACTGGGCGAGTTGCGCCCGGCCACGGTCGAGGGTGGCGGGCGCGGGCAGTTCGCGGGCGAGATCATTCTGGGGCCGCCATCGGCCTTTGCGGCCAAGTGGGCGCAGCGGTTTCGTGACCCGCTGATCGCCTTTGCAAGTGGCTGGATGCAAGTCCGCGCGCGCGCCCGGCAGCGAGGGGTGGAGTTGCCGCTGGTGATCTCGGACCATTGCGATTGGGGCGAGTTGACGGGGACGATCTCGGAATTGTCGCCGCGCGAGGTCTGGGTGACGCATGGCCGCGAAGAGGCGCTGGTGCGTTGGTGCGCATTGCAGGGGCAGGCGGCGCGGCCGCTGAACCTGGTGGGATACGAGGACGAGGCCGAATGACGGGCGCGGGGTGGCGAGATCGGATGCCTCCGGCGGGGATATTTGAAGACAATGGAAGGGCGGGGCCATGAAGGCCTTCGCCGCGTTGCTTGAACGGCTGGCGCTGACGCCTGTACGCAACGGCAAGCTGCGGTTGCTGGTGGAATATTTCCGGGACACGCCGGATCCTGATCGCGGGCTGGCGCTGGCGGCGATCACGCGGGATCTGGATCTGAAGACGGTCAAACCCGCGCTGTTGCGCGAGATGGTAACGGCGCGGGTCGATGCGGAATTGTTCGCGCTGTCCTACGATTATGTGGGCGATCTGGCCGAGACCATCGCGTTGATCTGGGAACCACGCGCCGACCCGGCCGACCACCGGCTGGGCGAGGTGATCGCAGCCCTACAGACGACACCCAAGGCCCGCGCCGGGCCCCTGATGACGGACCTGCTGGACAGCCTGGGGGCGTCCGAGCGCTATGCGTTGATTAAGCTGGCGACCGGTGGGTTGCGGGTCGGTGTGTCGGCGCGGCTGGCCAAGCAGGCGCTGGCCGATTTCGGCGGCTTCGATGTGGCGGAGATCGAAGAGCTGTGGCACGGGCTGACCCCGCCTTACGAGGAGGTGTTCGCCTGGGCCGAGGGGCGCGCGGACAAGCCCGTGCAGGCCGCGCTGGCGCCGTTTCGGCCCGTGATGCTGGCCACGGCGCTGGACGAGGCCGCCCTGGGGGACATGGTGCCCGGGGAGTTTGCGGCCGAATGGAAATGGGATGGCATCCGGGTGCAGGCGACCGCCGACGGGGGCGAGCGGCGGCTGTATTCGCGGACCGGCGACGACATCTCGACCGCATTTCCCGATGTGATCGCGCATATGGGGTTTCAGGGGGCTGTGGATGGCGAGTTGCTGGTGCGCGACGGCGATGGCGTGGCACCTTTTGCAACGTTGCAGCAGCGGTTGAACCGCAAGACGGTTAGCCGCGCAATGATGGAGAAATATCCAGCCTTCATAAGAGTTTATGACCTGCTGGATATGGCGGGCGAGAACCTGCGGCCACAGAGCTTTCAAACCCGCCGCGCGCGGCTGGAGGCGCTGGCGGGCGATCTGGGACCGCGTTTCGACATATCACCCCTTGTGCCGTTCGAGGACTGGGACACCCTGGCCCGCCACCGCGCGGCACCACCGGATCCGGTGATCGAGGGGCTGATGCTGAAGCGCTGGGACAGCGTTTATGTGCCGGGCCGGCCCAAGGGGCCGTGGCTCAAGTGGAAACGCGATCCGCATCTGATCGACACGGTGCTGATGTATGCTCAGCGCGGCCACGGAAAACGGTCGAGTTTCTATTCCGACTATACATTCGGGGTCTGGCAGGGCGACGCGCTGGTCCCCGTCGGCAAGGCCTATTTCGGTTTTACCGACGAGGAGTTGCGCCAGATCGACAAATACGTCCGCGACAATACGGTCGAGCGGTTCGGCCCGGTTCGCGCGGTGCGTGCCGACCGGGACGCGGGTCTTGTACTTGAGGTGGCGTTCGAGGGGTTGAACCGGTCCAAACGCCACAAGTCGGGCGTGGCAATGCGGTTTCCCCGCATCCACCGGCTGCGTTGGGACAAGCCGCCCGCCGAAGCGGACAGGCTGGAGGCGCTGGAGGCGCTGTTGCCGGACCCTTAGGTGCCGCTGGATCCGCCGACAGTGACGGGACAGATCGTTGACGTGTTCAGCGTCTCGTGCGGGATGATCTGGACGAACCGGGGCCGCGAGACCAGCGCGTTGACCCATTGGCGTGGCGGCAGGCCGCCATAGGACGTGATCGGTGTCCAGCGGGCGCGAACCTCGGTCAGGATCACGCTGTCCTGGGCCGCCATGGCAGGCATGATGTCCAGCGGGATGGTCTCGTCGGTCAGGGGCGCCATGCCCTCGACGCCCGGATCCGTATCCGAGATGGACCACAGTACCTTGTAGACGCCGTCTTCGAAACAGATCGAGGTGATCCGCGAGGCGCGTTGATCCAGCCGCGGCGGCAGCATCTTGTCCTGTAGCCCGAAGACAAAGGCGATGTCCGTGGCATCCACCGCATCGTGGCGGGACATGATGTCGGACATGGTGTAGGCGACCTTTTCGGTCTGGCTGTTGGACCGGTAGGCGTCGAAGAAGATGAAACTGAACACCAGCCACAACATCAGCAGCGGGAAGGTGATCAGAAACTCGACGGAAATGGCGCCGTCCTGGTCGTGGAGATACTGTTTCATCAGATCGGCTCGTTCATGAAGGCGGTGTAGGACACCATCTGGAAGCCGCCCGAGCTGTCCTTGGGCAGCTGCAGGCCCAACCCGATGCCGGGAAAGATCGGATCGACGATCATGCAGGCGCGCACGAACATGATCACGTCTCGCCCACCGGGCGTGAAGGTGATCGTAGGCTCGATCACGCCAGTGCGGTCCTGGCAGTTGGGCTGGTTTTGCGGGTAGGCGGCGGCCAGGTTCATCGGCACGACCTCGAGGATCAGATCGCGCTCGCAGTTGCGCAGGATCCGGGACCGGGCACAGACCGTGGCCTTCAGCCCGTTGTGGGTCAGGGCCGAAGCTGATCCCAGCCGCACATCGCGCGAGGCGATATCCAGGCCGCGTTCCAGCATCATTGCCCGGGTCATCAGCCACCCGGCCTCGAACACCGACAGCAACAGCGCGATCAGCAGCGGGAACAGGACCACAAATTCGATCGTGGCGGCGCCGTCATCGTCCCGGCGGAACGCGCCCGAAAACGGGGCGCGCAGGGCTTGTTCAAGTCGTCTCATGAAGCACCCCGATCTACTGCGTCAGCCGCAGGTTTTCGAGCTGGGCCGCGATGTTCGAAAACGCCAGATCGATGTTCACGCCTTCGACCATGTAGTGGGTCGACGGCGACGACGCGCAATCGAGCAGGGCGGCGGCCGCCTCGGGAGACGAGGCCAGCTCGAACCCGATCGTGTAGACGATCGTGTTGGCATAGACCTTGGCGGCGCCGCAGATGTCCGACAGGTAATCATCGCCCTTGCCGTCATTTTCATTGTCGATGGGCAGTTCCATCCACTGGCTCGGAATGACGTTCTCGTTCCAGTAGTCGGGCGACTGGGTGGCGTAGCCCGTATCGTTCACGCGATACTGGCGGGTGTTGCGCCCATCCGTCATCAGGACCAGGATCTTGCGTGTACGCATGTCGTTCCAATCTGCGGGCCAGCCCGAGAAGCTGCTGTCCACATCGCCGGACGAGATCATCGACGTCACCGCGTTGCGGGCCGAGGGGTCGAGCATGGCCACACCCCATTTCATACCCGTATACGCGGCGGTCCAGCCTTCGTAGTCCAGCGCGTCGATCTTGTCCTTCAGCGCCTGGGCGTTATTGGAATAGGCCAGGATTTCGTTGTCGCTGCCGGGGCAGACAAAGTTGCTGGGGTAATACACGGTACGCCGGACGTTCTGATATACCGGGCGCTGACGCCAGCCCCAGCGGGTGCGCACCCAGCGATAGCCGGTCAGCACCGTGGTCCAGTAGTTGTAGCTGCCGTTGAAATCGGCAAAGTGCTGGGTCTGCGGCAGGCTGATCGTGGTCGAAATATCCGTGCTCAGATAGTCGTTGGGCGAGAAGTCCACGCAGTTGCCGTAGTCATGATGGCGGTCGATGTTATAGGCAGCCGCCATCGAATCGCTGAGGTTGACCTGCGCCGAATAGGGAATGATCGAGATCGCGGTACGATCCTTGTTCTCGTCGGTCAGGACAGTGTCGATAAAGGATTTCGCCGCCGACTGAAGGTCGGTCAGCCGGGTCCCGCCCGAGGTGTAGGTCGACTGCTCCTCCATCGAGCCCGAAACGTCGAGGATCAGCGAGATCTCGACATTGCTGGCAGCCTGCTGTGCCTGGGTCGAGGCTGGCACGCTGAGCGTGTCGATGCCGATCAGGCCCAGAAAGAACGTATCCAACTGGTACTCGGCCGACGCGGACACCTGGCGCCCGCCCGAGATCGTCGGCGTGGCGACCTGCAGTTTAAGGTAGGGCGCCTTGTAGCTGCGGGACTTCATATAGTCCTCGATCAGCGATTTTGACTCTTCGGTAGTGCCGCCCAGGCTTTGATTGACGTCCGCCGCCGCCAGCACGCCGCGATCCAGCGCGTTTTGCAGATCCGCGCGCGCCATTTCGTGGCGCATGAAATCGACGGCCATGCCCGAAGCGACAAACATCAACAGAAACAGGACCAGGATGAACGGAATGATGCCGCCCGACTGGTCGTCGGCGAAACGGATGCGATACACGCGATACTTGGAAAGAAACTGACTTTGGACGGATGCAGTTCTCTTCATGGTTTATCTTTTCTTTTTAGACGCAAGCGTTCCCACGCCATGCAATGTGCACCCTGATCAGGACCGGAGTTTGCAACCTTCGGGGTCATTCAGCGGAAGATTTGGGGCGCGTCTGTCAAATTGTGACATCCGTCGGAAGGTGCGTGCGGTGCCGCGCGAAGGTATGTTGCGGCACAATTTCCCCACAATTCGGCCCCCATCCCGCCCAAGACATTAAATAGTGTGAATGCGTAGATCAGCGGTGTGGGCGGCACAGCGGGAAAGGAGAGGGGCATGAGCTCTTTGCTGGAATACGCGGTCGAGCGCCGCAAGCGACTTGAGGAAGAACTCAAGAAGCTGAACACGTTTATCGAGGTTGGCGAGGCGTTGAAGGACGAGCGCGACGGCGGCAAGCCGGCGCCAGCCAAAACCGGCGCAGGCTCGGACAAATCCAGCCCCATGACATTGGGGCCATCTACGGCGGTCAAGACGGATATGCCCGAGGCCCGGATGGCCAACGGCGCCTAAGTTTGGCAGGCAGTAACGGGCAGTATGGCGGGTCCTTCGGGGCCCGCTTTTTTGTGACCTAGAATGCGCGGAATGTCAGCGTCGTCAGCGACCGGTCGATACCGTCGATGTCCAGGATCCGGTCGTTGATGTATTTGCCCACGTCCTCGCCCTCGTCGATATAAAGCTTGAGCAGCAGGTCGTAATCGCCCGACGTGGAATAGAGTTCGGACGCGATCTCGCGCAGATACAACGCCTCGGCGACATCATATGTCCGGCCCGGTGTGCAGCGGAGTTGAACGAAAACTGGCTTCATGACGGCCCCCTTGTTGCCTGCGCGATCCTGCCTCGGGGGGTATACTAACTCTGTCCGGCGGCCAGTGCCACGGGGCATGTTGCTCAGGGTTGCGCGATCAGCATTAGCAGTTGATTAACC
>CAYWND010000202.1:0-229 GCA_964459085.1 uncultured Oceanibium sp.
TCTAAGAACATTGAAGGCTTCAAAAATTTCTCAAGAAATTTAAGAAAAAATAGGCCTGTTCGCGATCTACATCGATCCGATCTTCAATTTCGTGAACTGGATGCTGGGCGGCGGGGTCTGGGACCCCTCGGTGCGTTTTATCTCGGCCCTGCCGGCGGAATTGCGCTGGGAAGATGTGGCCAGGGCCGTGGCGCTGAGCCTGGGGCTCAGCTTTGGCGTGACATGGTTT
>CAYWND010000202.1:242-5776 GCA_964459085.1 uncultured Oceanibium sp.
GGCTGGATCCGGTAGAGGCGCTGCGCTATGAGTGATGCGCTGGTCCTGTCGGGCATCGAAAAGGCCTATAATCGGGGACGTCCCAACGAGATATCCGTCTTGCGCGGGGCAGAGGCCCGGATTGGCGCGGGTGAGATGGTGGCGCTGCTGGCGCCTTCGGGGGCGGGCAAGTCCACGCTGCTGCATATCGCGGGGCTGCTGGAAACCGCGGACGCGGGTACGATCGAGATTGCGGGTCAGGCCGTCGATGGGCGTCGCGATGGACAGCGGACGCGGTTGCGGCGGGACCGGATCGGGTTCGTCTATCAGTTCCATCACCTGTTGCCCGAGTTTTCGGCGCTGGAGAACATCGCCTTGCCGCAGCGAGCAGCGGGGTCGACTGGCGCGGTGGCATCCGAGCGCGCGAGGGCGTTGCTGGATCGGGTCGGCCTGGCGGCGCGGGCCGATCATCGCCCGGCCGAGATGTCAGGCGGCGAACAGCAACGGGTGGCGTTCTGCCGGGCGATGGCCAACGGTCCTGACGTGTTGCTGGCGGACGAGCCGACCGGCAATCTGGACCCGGATACGTCGGATGTCGTGTTCGGCGTGATGACCGATCTGGCCCGGGAAACCGGGCTGGGCGCGCTGGTGGCCACGCACAATCTGGACCTGGCTGCGCGTATGGATCGTGTCTTGCGGCTGGACGGCGGCCGCCTGGTTTCGGGGTAGTCCCCCGGTTCGCCGGGGCGCGCCCCAGCGAACCGGGGGACGTTGTTTGCGCACCGCGGATCGCGGCGCGCGCCTTCGGCGGAGATATTTGAAGATGATGGACCGCGGCGTCAGTCCTGGCAGATTTGGGTCAGCGCTATCCAGTCCTGGTCGGTCATCTTTGGCACATCCGGTGACGGCGGTGCCGGCGCCGTCGGGTGCGCAAGGGCCGTGATCATGGATTGGTAATCTGTATCGCGGAGGGTTCCTGTCATCAGAAACCGCAGCAGATCGCCCAGCGGAAGATCGGCAATCCAGCCGTTGAGTGCAGGCGACGGGGCGCTTGCGGCTGCGACGATGGATCCGTAGGCGCGGGCGGCTTCGGGCTCCCCTGCGAGATAGAGGCCAGCGACCAGGATCGTCCCATCAGGAAGGCGCGTGGCCGGCGGGAATTCCCACGCGAGGGCCTGCGCCGGCCGGTCGAGGCCGAGCGGCGCGGTGAAGCGTGCAATCGCCGCATCGCCCTGCAGAGTATTGCAGCGCGCGGGAAGACGGTCGAGGAGGCGCGTGCTGATCAGCTCGGCCTGGGTTGGCGAGATAAGGGCAAGGGCGCGCTGCCGTAGCAGATCAGGGCCCTGAGTTGCGGCCAGCACGAAGACGAGGGCCAGTGCCACGATCACGGGCCATCGGCGCGCCAGCCACCCGCGCCGGTGTGGCGGGATCGGGGCGGCGGCCCGGGCCGCGCGGGCAACTTCAGCGATCGCCTCGATCATCTGGGGATCAGAGATCTCGAGCGTCTCGGTGCCGTCGCCCCCTGGGGCGTAGAGGGCGGGGGGGCCTTCGGCGACATGCGTAACCGCGGCCAGCGCCCAGTGCGTCAGCGGGGCCTCGTCAAAGTCCGAGATGATCAGCGTGGCATTGCCAAACGAGACCAGGACCTCGCGCCCGGGCGCATCCTGGCGTTCCCGCCACTGGCCCGTAGCCTCGAGCCGGATATAGCGGTCGAGTGCGGTCATTGCCCGGTTCTGCCCCCTTGGCGAAACGCTTTGTTCTTCTCTCTAGTGCAAAATTCGCTTGGATTGAAACACTCTGATCCCCGGGGGCTTCCCGGGACGCCTGGCCATTGCCTGGCGGCTCGCGCGGGAACGGTGCCGCGTCGCATCTGCCGTGTCGAGGGTGGCGAGTTCAGTTTGAGTATTTGTCAGAGCAAAGAGGGGCCCTTAACTCTTCGTAAAGGCCCGCTCTTTGCTCTCAAAATACTCCGGAGCGCGAGGCAGAGCCTCGCCCCCCCTGCGCCAGCAGGGGATCCCCTGGTACTGGCTGTCGAGCGGACCTAACCCGGGTGGGTGTAGCCCTGTGCGTTCAGTCGTTCGCGCAGTTGCAGTTTCGAGATCTTGCCGGTGGCGGTGTGAGGGATGTCGTCCATAAAGACCACATCATCGGGTACCTGCCACTTGGCGCAACGATCCGAGACGACGCCCAGGATCGCGGCCGGGTCGGGGGCGGTCCCCGCTTTGGCGACGACAATGAGCACTGGGCGTTCGTCCCATTTCGGGTGTGGTACGCCGATCGCCGCAGCCTCGACCACGTCCGGGTGGCCGAGGGCGGCGTTCTCCAGCTCGATTGACGAGATCCATTCGCCCCCCGACTTGATCACGTCTTTGGAGCGGTCGGTAATGGACATGTAGCCGTTGGGGTCCATCGTCGCCACGTCGCCGGTGTCGAACCATCCGTCCGCGTCAGTGGCCGGTGCGTCAGCCTTGAGGTAGCGCTCGACAACGGCATCCCCGCTGGCCCAGAGGCGGCCCTGGGTTGCGTTGTCCCAGGGCAGGAGGTTGCCGTCGTCATCGGTGATCCGCAGATCGACGGTGAACGGCGGGTGGCCGGTGGATTCCTGCACATCCAGGCGCGCGGCACTGTCCATCTCCAGCACCTCGGGCTTGAACGAGCAAATGGTGCCGAGCGGCGACATCTCGGTCATGCCCCAGGCGTGCAGGACCTGGACGCCATAGATGTCCTGGAATTTCTCGATCACCGCGCGCGGGCAGGACGAGCCGCCGATGACGACCCGTTCCAGAGACGTGAAGGACTTTTTCTCGGCTTCGAGGTATTGCAGCAGCATCAACCAGATCGTCGGCACGGCCGCGGTCAGCGTGACCCCGTGTTCCAGCATTTCATAAAGGGCTGCGGGCGTCAGGTCGCGCCCGGGCATCACCATCGAGGCCCCGACCATCGGGCAGGTATAGGCCATCGACCAGCCGTTGGCGTGAAATAGCGGGACGACCGGCATCACGGTGTCCGACGACGACAGGCCCAGCATGTCGGGAACCGCGGCCGACATGGCGTGGAGTACGTTCGAGCGGTGGGTGTAGACCACGCCCTTGGGATTGCCGGTGGTCCCGGAGGTGTAGCAGATCCCGCAGGCGTCGGTTTCATCGCCCGGGACCCACTCAAAATCTCCATCCTGGGCCAGAAGCCAGTCTTCGTAGCAGATCGGATCGGGCAGCGTGGTTTGCGGCATGTGATCGGCATCGGTCAGGATGATGACCTGGCGGACGGTCTGCAGCCGGTCCCAGATGCCCTCGATCACCGGTACGAGGTCGGGATCGACCATCAGCATCTTGTCTTCGGCGTGGTTGATGACATAGACCAGTTGATCGGCAAAAAGCCGGGGGTTGAGGGTGTGTAGGATCGCACCGGCGCCGGGAATGCCGTACCAGACCTCGAGATGGCGGGCGGTGTTCCAGGCCATCACACCGATGGTATCCCCGCGCCCCAGCCCCTGGCGGTTCAGGGCCTGGGACACATGCAGCGCCTTTTCGCGGATGACCGACCAAGAGGTTTCGGCGATCGGTCCCTCTACCGTGCGCGTGGTGATGCGCCGGTTGGGATGATAGCGCGCGGCATGATCGAGGATGCGGGTGACCCTGAGCGGCCAGGTCTGCATCAGGTTGTGCATTCTTCCTCCAGAAGATGTCGTTTTGAGGAAAGACTAGCGCGGAGCATGGGTGTTGGAAAGGCGAGGTATGATCGGGGAGCTGGCGACTTGGGCGAGAGTGTTGCGCGCGGAGCGGTGTTGATCGTCGCCGGGATGGCGCTGATCGGGCTGATCGACAATCTGGTGCGTGTGGTGGCCGCCGAGATCGGGCTTTGGCAGTTCCATGCCTTGCGCAGCGCCATCGCGCTGCCGGTTCTGGCGTTGCTGATCTGGGGGTGCAGGCTGCGTGCGCGGATGGTGCGTCCCTGGGCGGTGTGGTTGCGCGCGGGCCTGATGGCGGGGGCGATGCTGGTCTATTTCGCGGCGCTGCCGATGTTGCCGATCGCGCAAGTTGCCGCGGGCCTGTTTACTGCGCCGATTTTCGTGCTGATCTATTCGGTGGTGTTTCTGCGTCGGCGTGTGGGGGTGCGGCGGCTGGCGGCGGTGGGTGTCGGCTTTGCCGGAGTGCTGATGATCCTGCGGCCCGAGGGGGCGGGGTTTTTGGCGCTCAACCTGGTGCCGGTGGCGGCCGGTGCGATCTATGGCGCGGCGACGCTGGTGACGCGGGAGTTGTGTGCTGAAGAACCCGTGGCGGCGATGCTGGGTGCGTTCTTCGCCGTGCTTGGTGCCTGCGGGGTGATCGGGGTGGCTGTGGTTGCTGCCCTGGGCCTGGAGGGTGCTACGTTTCTGACCGCTGCCCTTGCCTGGCCGTCGGACGGTGTGTGGGCCGTGATCTGGGTGCAGGCGTTGGGGTCGCTGGTTGCGGTGGGGATGCTGACGCGGGGCTATCAGTCAGGCGAGACGTCTTATCTGACGGTGTTTGAGTATTCGTTCCTGGTGTTTTCCGCGTTCTGGGGTTGGAGTCTATGGGCGCAGGCCATCGGGATGCGGGACGTTGCGGGCATGGCTTTGATCTTTGCCGCAGGGGCCGTGATTGCGATCCGGGGCGCGCGCCGCGACGCGCACCCGGACCCGGTGTAGTCCCCGGCCCTGCGGGGGCCTGCCCCCCGCAGGGCCGGGGACGTGGGTGACGCGCGCGGCCCGCGCGCGTGCCTCCGGCGGGAGTATTTGGGGAACAAAGAAGAAGAATTGGACCGAACCCCGGCCCGGACCTTTGAGGTCGGGCCGAGGCGGCGGCGTGTGTTTGCGGTCAGGCCGCCTGAGCCGGGGCGAAGCGGGTGTAGAAGCTTTCGCCCTTTTCCGCCATCTCGCGCAGGAGCGCCGGGGCCGCGAAGCGGGGGCCATGGGCGGCTTCGAGCGTGTCGCAGATCTCGACCGCCTTGGCGGCGCCGATGATGTCGAGCCACGAGAGCGGGCCGCCGGACCAGGGCATGAAGCCCCAGCCGAGGATGGCGCCGACATCGCCTTCGCGGATGTCCATGAGGACGCCGTCCTCGAGCGCGCGCACGGCCTCGAGCACCTGCGCCATGATCAGGCGGTGCTGGACGCGGGTCAACTCGGGCTGGTCCTCGACCGGCGGCCAGTTGTCGCGGAGGCCCGGCCAGATGCCGGCGCGCTTGCCCTTGTCGTCATAGGCATAGTAGCCGGCCTTGGCCTTGCGCCCCAGACGCCCCTCATCGAAGAGCTTGAAGAGCACCTCGTCGGCCTTGGCAGCTGCTTCTGGGTAGGCGTTGCCCATGGCGGCCCTGGTGGCCTTGGCGATCTTGACGCCGAGGTCGATCGAGGTCTCGTCATTGAGCTGCAGGGGCCCAAGCGGCATGCCCATCTGCTTGGCGGCGTTCTCGATCAGTGCCGGTTCCACGCCTTCGCCGACCATCATCACGCCCTCGTTGATGTAAGGAATGATGCAGCGATTGGCGTAGAAGAACCGCGCGTCGTTGACGACGATCGGGGTCTTGCGGATCTGGCG
>CAYWND010000203.1:0-5765 GCA_964459085.1 uncultured Oceanibium sp.
GCTGCCCTTGCCCAGACTGAATCGGCGCGCCGATCCGATCTGGCAGCAGAATGGATGGGATTGGTGCACGAAACGGACGCGTCCGGCGCGCTCGACGAAGTGGGCGCACAGCGGTTAGCCCGAACCTTCGCTGCCTATCTGGCGGCCAGCCGGTCGGCTGGATTTTCAAACTGCACGCCGGGGCGGTTTCTGCTGCCCGGCGATCTCGAAGGATCGCCTGCGCTGACGTTTTGCCCTTTGCCAAGGCCGGACGGAAAACCGTCTAATGACAGCCTCTACAAAGCGTTCGAGCGTCGCTATGAAAGCTACAAGCGCATCGTCGTCAAACCCTTCTTTCGCGATCACTTTGCCCGGATCGATCGCCAGATCGTCCTGGTGGACGTGCTGGGGGCGATAAACGCGGGGCCTGCCGCGCTGGATGATCTGCGCGCCACGTTGGGCGACATCCTGCGTCCCTTTCGCCCGGGCCCAAACTCGTGGCTGTCCGGCATCCTGGGCAAGCGGGTCGAGAAGATCCTGGTCGCGGCGACCAAGGCCGATCATCTGCACCACGTTCAGCACCCGCACATGTCCGCCATCGCCGCCGCTCTGGTCGAGGATGCCCGGCGTAGGGCGGACTTCAAGGGGGCCAAAACGCAGAGCATGGCGATCGCGGCCTGGCGTGCAACCACCGAGACCGAGGTTCGTCATGATGGCGACCCGTTGAAATGCGTGCGCGGCACATTGATGGACACCGGGCGCGACGCGGCACTTTATGCGGGCGAACTGCCCCAGGATCCAGCGATATTGCTCTCGCCCACGCCGGGCGGCAGCGCGCGCTGGCTGGACTCGGACTTTCGGGCCATGCGGTTCGCTCCACCGGCGATCGACCTGAGACCGGGCGAAGGGCCGCCGCACATTCGCCTGGCTCATGCGGCCGAGTTCCTGATCGGGGACCGGCTGCTATGACCCCGCGCATCCGACCCGCCCGCAATGAAGATGCACTTCCGCTTGCACGGATCCTGCGCGAATGGATTGATGAAACCGAATGGTTCCGGTCGCCGCATCCGCCCAATTCGGACGAGGTGTTCGTTCTGCGCAAGATCCGCGACGGTGTGGTCACCGTGGCCGAGGCCAAAACGCCCATCGGTTTTGTGGCCCTCGAGGGGACCTATGTCAGTTGCCTCTATGTCGCGGCGGCGCACCGTGGTGCGGGGGTTGGACGGCTGCTGCTGGACCATGTCAAAGCCGCAAGTCCCGCCCTGCGCTTGTGGACGTTCCAGGCCAACACGGATGCGCGGCGGTTTTATGCGCGCGAAGGGTTCGCCGAGATACAGCTTACGGACGGGTCCGAGAACGAAGAGGGCCTGCCGGATGCGGAGCTGCTGTGGCGCAAGGAGGAGACCCATGTATAAGCGCATCCTGCCCTACCGCGCATTGATGTCTCCCGTGGTGCATCGGGCACAGAAAGGGCACGCTGATGGCTAGGGGCCCGGTTGTGATCGATGCCGATACGCTGGACCAGGCCACTGCCAGCCCTGCGGACGCACCGCCTGTGCCCGATCAGACCGAGATCGCGGACACGGCAGCGATGGTTCGGATGGCCCGCGGTTTGGGCCGCCGACGCAGTCCCTTTGCCCTGCTGTTCTGGTGGGCGCTGACCTCGTTGATCCTGCTGACCATCGGCGTCACCGCATGGGATTTTGTGGCAGGTCTGCTGACCCGAAACGCTGTGCTTGGCCAGGTGGCGTCCGTACTGATCGGCATCGTCGTGATCGGCGCGCTGATCTTTGCCGCCCGCGAGTTTGCGGGGCTGCTACGCCTGTCCAAAATCGACGCGATGCAGTCGCGGGTCCGTGCCGCCGGGACCCTGGCCGACCGTTCAGCCGCCGCTACGGCGACCAGGGACGTGGCGCGTCTCTATCAGCACCGTGAAGACATGCGGCTGGCCTGTGACGAGTTTGCGCGAAAGGCCGCCGACGAACCCGATGCCCAAGCGCTGCTTGCCTTCGCCGAGCGCACGCTGATGACCTCGCTGGACGCGGCCGCGCGGGCCGAGATCGAGGCCGCGTCCCGCCGGGTTGCAGGCGTCACGGCGCTGGTGCCGCTGGCGCTGGTGGATGTCGCCGCCGCGCTGGTGGAAAATATCCGCATGATCCGGCGGATTGCCGACATCTATGGTGGCCGGGGCGGCACACTGGGATCCTGGCGGCTGCTGCGGTCGGTGGCCGCGCATCTGATTGCAACCGGCGCGGTGGCGGTTGGCGACGACATGATCGGCACGGTGGCGGGCGGTGGCGCGCTGGCCAAGATCTCGCGGCGCTTTGGCGAAGGGGTCGTGAACGGGGCCCTGACGGCCCGCGTCGGCGTCGCCGCGATGGAAGTCTGCCGACCGATGCCGTTTGCGGCTGTTGATCGGCCAAAGGTCACCAGCATTCTTGGCCGTGCGCTGAAGGGGTTGTTCAAGGCTGGCGATTGAACCGCTACTGGCGGTCCGCGAACAGATGCAGCCATTGACCCAAAGGGTCGCTGACATGGCTCTGGTCCTCGGTCGCGAAACACGCCACACTGCGCCAAAACGAGGGGACAAATCACACCGTGGACGGCATTCTGATCCTGCTGGCCATCAGCTATGCGCTGGGATTGCCCGCAGCGGTGATCTACCTCTTGGTCGCCAATTCCGGCCTCGCGCGCCGCGTCCGCGCGCTCGAGGCCGATATGCCACGCCCCGCGCAAGGCGTAACCGGCCCCAGGCCGCAGCCCACGCCTCAGGCGGAACCGCAAAAGACCTCTGCCGACGTGTTGGCGCCGCTGGATCCGGACACGCCGTTCGATCCGGCCGCGCCTAGTACCCGGCCACCACCCCCCGCGGAGACGCCGGAACCTCAGGGCCCGGTTGATCCACCGCCGCCAATCGAACAGGACGCGGTGCCAGCCGCGTTCGTCCTGCGCAAGGAAAAGGCGGCTGCGCTGGCCGCTTGGATGCGCGACAACTGGTTTTTTGCCGTTGCGGCCCTGTCGCTTGGGCTGGCCGGGGTGTTCTTTGTTCAATACGGCATCGAGCAAGGTCTGCTGACCCCAACCATGCGCGTTGCGGGCGCGGTTGGGCTGGGCCTGATCCTGATCGGCGCCGCCGAGTGGTTGCGCCGTCGTGGCGGGGATGAAGAGGGCGACCCGCTGGCGTTTCTGCCATCGACCTTTGCCGCTGCGGGGCTGGTGTCGATCTTTGCGGGCATCGTTGCGGCCCGACAGCTTTATGGCCTGATTGACCCGGCACTGGCCTTCATTGCGCTGGCCGCAACGGGCGCGGGCGCCGTTCTGATGGGATGGTTCTATGGGGCGTTTCTGACCGCCGCTGGCCTGTTGGGGGCGACCATGGCGCCCTTTGTAGTCGGTGGCAGCGCGGACGAGCCTTATTGGCTATACGCCTATTTCGCAGTTGTCAGCGCGGTCGGACTGGCGGTCGACGCGGCCCGACGCTGGGCATGGATCTCTACCTTAGCCTTGGTGCTGGGTTTTGGGGCCGCGCAGCTTTTGTCGCTGGTCGCAGGTGGCGGAGTGTATCATCTGGTCTTCGCCTTTGCGGTGGCCATTGCCGCGATTGTTCTGCCGCCGTGGTCGACGATCCCGCGCCATGGAGGCGTCACCACAACCGAAAGCCTGATACGGCTGCTGTCCAACGCCTCACGCGTTTGGCCCGAGTTTCCCACCCGTCTGGCGGCCGGGGCGGCGGTAGGGCTTAGCGGTGTAGCCGTCTGGAGCGCGGGCGACGATCCACTGACCTTCCTGACTGTCGCCGGCGCGCTGTTGACGTTCCTTGTGCTCGCCGCCGTCTGGATGCGCACAGCACCTGCCCTGACGGATCTGGCCGCGCTGCCGGTCGTTACGTTCTGGGCGATGCTGGGCTGGGCGGCCTTGGATCGCTGGCAGATCTGGCGAGACTTCACCAACTGGGCGCCCGAGACGCCGGACGCCGCGCCGCCGATGGTGGTTGCGTGGCTGGTTGTCGGCGCGCTGGGCGGCAGCGCCATCGCGGGATGGCGCAGCCTGGCGCCAGCCCCCTACACCGTGTTGTGGGCCTTTGGTGCCGCACTGATCGCCCCACTATCGCTTATCCTGTTCGAGGTCTTCTGGGAGCCCGCCCAGATCATCGGAGGCTATGCTTGGGCACTGCATGCGGTCGCAGGCGCGGCCCTGATGACAGGGCTTGCAGTCGCATCTCGCCGCGACCCACAGACCCCGGCGCTGCAACTGGCTGTCTTTGTGATGGCCGCGCTGACCTTGATGTCGCTTGCCGCGGTCGTGATGTTCTCTAAGGCCGCGTTGACGGTGGCGCTGGTGACCACGGTCCTTGCCTGTGCGCTGCTGGACCGGCGGTTCGACCTGCCGCAACTGGCCGGGTTCCTGATCGCGGGTATCCTTGTGACCGGCTGGCGTCTGGTCATCGATCCGGGGATCGACTGGGCCTTCCGCGCCAACCTGGCCGAGGTTCTGCTGGCCTATGGCGGTGCCATCGCCGCCTTTGCCGTCTCGTTGATCGCGGTCCGGGTACGCGACAGAACGCGTCAGGTCGTCTACCTCGAATCCGCCCTGTGGGTGGCTTGCGGCACCTTCGCCACCATCCTGATCCAACGCATGGTCGATGCCATTGCACCGCTGAACGGCGCGGACACTTTCTGGAACGTCTCGCTGGTCGGGACGGTCTGGCTGCTGGTCGCGCTGGGGCAGGTGTATCGCATGCGACTTGGCCCACCATTGCGCTGGCTGCGGATCGCCATGGCCTGCTTTGCGGGACTGGTGGCGCTGTTTCTCTACGGCGTCGCGACGCTACCGCTCAACCCGGCGTTCGGGGTATTCGGCGGGCGTGCTATCATCGGACCCTGGGTCCTGAACACCCTGTTGATCGGTTATGCCATTCCGGCCGCAATCCTTTTGGGCGCGCCACGACTGATCCCCGATCTCAATCGGTGGCTGGCCCTTGGCCTGCGCGTCCTCGGCGCCGCCTTTGCCGTGCTTTATGTCGGCCTTGCGATCCGCCACATCTGGCGCGGGCCGCGTCTGGATGTTCCCGGCATCACCGATCCCGAGCTTTATTCCTATACCGTGGCCATGCTGCTGACGGCCGCAGCCCTGATGGTCGTGGCCTGGATCCGCAAATCACCCACGCTGCGCCGCGTCGCCATCGTCGCGGTCGGTGTGACCATCGCCAAGGTCTTCCTGGTGGACATGAGCGGGCTGACCGGGCTGATCCGCGTAGTCTCGTTCCTGGCGCTGGGCCTGTCGCTGGCCGGTCTGGCGCTGCTGAACCGCTGGATGACGCAAAGCCTCGGGGACGCCGAAGAAATCGCGGACCCTAAAGGCTAAGCGCACTGGACGCCCCTCGGACCCTTCACTATAAGCCCAGACATGCGGACCATATTCGGGATCATCATTCGAATTATCGGCCCGGCGCTCTGACGTTCTGGCGCCGGGATCACAGGCGTATGGGACCCCGCGCCGACCTCTCCCCCCTGACCGATCCGACTATGATACGGAGTGCGCGACATGTGCGCTGACACCACGACCGACACACCCGACTACAAAGACACGTTGAACCTGCCTGCGACGGAATTTCCAATGCGCGCAGGTCTGCCAAGGCGCGAGCCCGAGTGGCTGGACCGCTGGCAGCGCCTGCGCGTCTATGACCGCCTGCGAGAAACAGCAGGCGACCGGCCCTCGTTCGTTCTGCATGACGGCCCGCCCTATGCCAACGGACACCTGCATATCGGCCACGGGCTGAACAAGAT
>CAYWND010000204.1:0-5682 GCA_964459085.1 uncultured Oceanibium sp.
TGGCCCGGATGACGCCGCAAAGCCTTGCGGCGGTCGGACCAGCGGCCGAAACTTTGGCCCGGTCCGAAGGGTTGGAGGCTCATGCGCTGAGCGTTCGGGCTAGATTGGATCGGTTGAACGAGGGTGGGTCATGAGCGATACGAACACCTTGGTCGGTGTGGAACTGGACGACAGCGGCCTTCCTGCACCAACCCCCGAGATCGAGCAGGAACGCAAGGTCGCCATTTTCGATCTGCTCGAGGAGAACTCCTTTGCCGTCCCAGCTCGGGACGGCAAGGCGGTGCCCGACGGCCCCTACAGGCTGAACCTGTCGATTCAGGATCGCCGCTTGGTATTTGACCTTTTGACCGAGGCTGAAGAGCCGATTGGCGCTTTTCACCTGTCCCTCAGTCCGTTCCGCCAAGTTATTCGGGATTACTTCCAGATCTGCGAGGCGTACTTCGACGCCGTGAAAAAGCTGCCTCCCAGCCAGATCGAAGCGATCGATATGGGACGTCGCGGGATCCACAACGAAGGTGCTCGCATTCTGACCGAAAGGCTGGATGGAAAGGTGGAAACCGACCACGACACCGCGCGGCGCCTGTTTACCCTGATCTGCGTGCTGCACTTCAAGGGCTGAAGACGTGTCGGACCGCCAGCCCTCTTCGGTCCTGTTCTGCTGCGACTACAACTCTGTTCGGTCGCCGATGGCCGAAGGCATCATGAAAAAGCTGCACGGCACCAAGATATACGTCCAATCCGCAGGCGTCCGACACGAACAGGAAGTTGACGGCTTCTCGGTCGCAGTCTGCGCCGAGATTGGGGTGGAACTGACCCAGCACCGGACCCGGTCCTTTGAGGAAATGGAGGAATGGGGCGACGAGATCGACAGCTACGACCTGATCGTGGCCCTGTCACCGGCCTCGCTGCGTCAGGCGCAGGAATACACGCGATATCACGCGATCGAGGTAGAGTACTGGCCTATTTTTGATCCCGCTGGCCTGGGCGAATCGCGCGAGGAAAAACTGGGCGCCTATCGCCAGGCGCGGGATCAGATCTTGGAACGGATCAAGGACCGGTTCTGAGATCCAATCCGGCAGGACTGGACCGCCAAGACCGGATGCGCCAATCTGGCCGCCATCGGGATCAAGGGGGCGCCCATGCGCAAGATATTCCTGCTGCTCACGCACAGCGCAATGTTGGTCGCGGGCTTCGCGCTTGGCGTCTATCTATTGCCTATCCTGACCGCACCGCCATCGCCAGATGCAGATCAGCTGCAGGCCATGGCGGACGGGGCAATCTATCAGACCGAATTCACCCGGGATCTGCCCGGCAGCGACTTTCTGCACTGGGGCGAGGGCACGGTCAGCGTCACGCCCACGCAGATCGTGCACGACGGCAAACTGTCCCCCGGCCCCGACTACAAGCTTTATCTGGTGCCGGAATTTGTCGATCACGAAGACGCGTTTCTACCGCTCAAGGGTCAGTCCTTGTTGGTCGGGGACGTAAAAACCTTTGACGGGGTGATCGTCGATCTACCCGCCGGTGTGGACCTGGACGCCTATACCACGATCCTGATCTGGTGCGAGGCATTCAGCGAGTTCATCACAGCCGCGAAATACCGCTAGGGGCAGCGCGCGCGCCGACGCGTCTTGGCGCAACAGGCCAAGCACCTGTCGTAGTCTCTCGACCATTTATTGCATGTCCTATGAACGCCCAGCCGGGGTCGACCCCTCGGCCGGGATTGGAATTGCTGGTCGAAGGAGCCCTTTCATGCCGACAGGCAAGATCACCATTGAAGAAAATGTATGGACCGAGATCACCGGGATCGGCGAGTCGATCCTGTTCATCCCCAACTCGGACTGGTTCGAGTTTCAGGCCGGCATCGGCCTGTCCGCCCCAGTGGACGAGGCCGGCCACGGCTGGCCGCGCCGCAAGCCGTTCTATGTGTCTTCGATGTCGGCGCTTGGGCGGTTCTGGGTCCGCAGCCCGGACCGGCGCGCAAGCCTGGAATATCGCGTTGTGCACGCAAGCACCTGGGACAGCGTAGCCGCCAATGCATATGTCGCCCCTGGCGATCCCCCGCCTCCGCCACCTCCGCCGCCAGGTGGTGGCACAACCATCACCAATCCCGTGGCCCCATTGACTGGCCTTATCGCCTCGGACATTTCGGCCTTTGACAACGACGCCTACAACAAAGGCGCCGGGTGGTCCGTATCCGGGGGTATTGCCACCCGAGACGGTGCATCGAGCGCGTCAAACCTGGATCTTCCGGGGCAGAGTTTCACCGCAAATAACGAGTTTGCCGTCACCTTTGACCTGCTGCGCCATGTCTCGGGCTCGGCCCAGATCCAGTTTGGTGGCGGTTTCGCCCAGAACGCCCAAGGCGCGTCGCTTGTCGGGTCGCATGTGCGCGAACTGACCGCCGCGGCCGCCGGATCGACCATTGTCCGGTTCACCGGCACCGGTGGCCTCGATGGCGATGTGGACAATTTGCAGGTCTTTGATGTGACCGAACTCAAGGCCCGCCGGGCACATATCGTCATCCTCGCCGGGCAGTCGAACATGGTCGGTTCTTCAACCGACTTTCCCGAATTGGGTGTCGACAGCTACGACACACGTGTGCTGATGCTGCCAGGCGTCAGCAACAACACCTGGGATATCGATGCGGGGGTGGTCAAACTGGCCTCGGATCCACTTAACCACTATCACATCTCGAATGTCGTCTCGAACGGCGTCGGACCAGGCATGTCGATCGCCCGCCACCTGGCAGACTACGTCTCGGAAGATGAATGTATCCTGCTGGTATGCTGTGCCCATTCCGGATCGGGCCTTGTGGGGTCCGGCGCGCTGTGGAATCCGACCTCGACCGCCAGCCCGAACGCATATGACAACGCGGTTTCGATGATCCAGACCGCCATGGCCCGCAACGGTGGGGATATCGGTCAGGTGATGATGTTCTGGTCGCAGGGCGAAACCGACGCTGGCGCGACTCAGACGGCCGCCTACGCCGCGGATTGGGCGGCGATGTACGCCCAGTTGAAGACCGATATCGGCGTCTCCAGCCTGCCAACGGTGATCATGGGCCTGCTGCCTGACACCTCGGACAGCCGCTACGATGCGCTCAACACCGTGCAGGCGGGCCTTGCCACCGACCCGGATGTCACCTTTGTTCCAGGCCCTACCGGCTTCAACTCCGGCGACGACGTGCACTACACCCGCGAGGGCAACCGGCAACGCGGAACGGACGCTGGCGAGGCAATGCGGCAGCTCCTGAACTGGCAGCTGGCCTAAGTTAAAGGGGATACGATCCTTCCGGCCGGTCCAACACAGGATCGGCCGGAAGCCATACATGAAATGCACGTGTCGGCGGCGCGACAACCGCCAGCATAGCTTCAAATTGACTTGAATTTCCGGTTTCGAAGGCCCAAGTTGCCGCCGCGGGCCAAAAGGCGCGCAACATGGAAACGAAAATCGGAGAAATCATGGCAAAGGAAGAGCTTCTTGAATTCCCTGGTGTCGTGACCGAGCTGCTGCCGAATGCGACATTCCGGGTAGAGCTCGAGAACGGCCATGAGATTATCGCCCACACCGCCGGCAAGATGCGCAAGAACCGTATTCGCGTGCTGGCGGGCGACAAGGTCCAGGTTGAAATGACCCCCTACGACCTGACGAAAGGGCGTATCAATTATCGCTTCAAATAGCTGCCGCCGCGCGCCTGTCGCGGCGACTGTGATTGCAGGGGCGGTGGACCCATGCGACTGATCCTGGCCTCGGCCAGCCCCCGTCGGCGTGACCTGCTGGCGCAGATCGGTATCGTGCCAGATGCGGTCAGGCCATCGAACATCGATGAAACCCCCCGCCTGCACGAGACCCCGCGCAACTATGCCGGACGCCTGGCGCGGGAAAAGGCTTTGGCCGCAGCGCGTGGGGATGACGAAGTGGTGCTGGCCGCGGACACGGTGGTCGCCGTGGGTCGGCGGATCCTGGAAAAACCTGCTGATGCCGCCCAGGCCGCAGATTTCCTGCGCCTTTTGTCGGGCAGGCGGCACAAGGTTATGACCGGTATCGCGGTGCACGGTCCCGATGGAACGCGGGCAAGGGTCGTGGAAACGCAGGTCAGGTTCAAACGCCTGTCGCGCGCCGAGATCAACCAGTATATCGCCAGTGGCGAGTGGCAGGACAAGGCGGGGGGCTATGCCATTCAAGGGGTGGCGTCGGCCTTTATTCCCTGGATTTCGGGATCTTACAGCAATGTGGTCGGCCTGCCCCTGACCCAGACCGCCGCGCTGCTTGCCAGCGCAGGTTTTCTGATCACATACAGCGGCCATGCCGCATGAAGGGTCGGCTGGCAGCGCTGGATGTCCTGTCTGATGGGCGCCGGATCGCGGCCCTGATCGCGGATGGTGTGCTGGTCGATCTGCTGGTGGATCCAAACACAGATACGGGCGCGGCGCTGCCCGGCGCGATTTTTCGCGCGATCGCCGGGCGGCCCATGAAGGGCCAGGGCGGGATCTTTGTCGATTTGGGCGAAGGCGAGACAGGGTATCTGCGCGATGCGCGCGGAATCGCGCCAGGCCAAGCGCTGCTGGTGCAGGTCACCACGGTGACCGAGGCCGGAAAGGCGCCGCCTGTTGTTCGCCGCCTGGTGTTTCGCAGCCGCTATGCGATCGTGACACCGGACCGACCCGGCGTGAATATCTCGCGCTCGATCCGGGACGAAGACGCGCGCGACGCGCTGCAGGTGCTTGGACGCGATCTTGCCAACCGGTTGCCCGATGGGGCGGGACTGGTCCTGCGCTCGGCCTCGGCAACTGCCGACGAAGAGGCGATCGTGCAGGATGTCCTTGGTCTTTCTGATCTCGCGTCAAGGATCCTGGACGATGCGCCCGGGTCGCGGCCCGAACGGCTGCTGGATGCGCCTGACGCCCATCACGCAGCTTGGGTTGACTGGGCCGATGTGGACAGCATCGACGATGACCCGGGCAGTTTCGACCGCAATGGAGTGTGGGAACACATCACGGCGGCCCTGGCCGCTCCAGTACCCCTTGGCGCAGGCCACATGATGATCGAACAGACGCGCGCCCTGGTGGCCGTCGATATCAATACAGGTGGCGACACCTCGCCTGCGGCAGGGTTGAAAGTGAACGTAGCAGCCCTGCGCGCCCTGCCCCGCGCCCTGCGACTGCGCGGGCTGGGCGGGCAGGTTGTCGTCGATCTGGCGCCCTTTCCCAAGAAAGAGCGGGCACAATTGGAACAGATCGCCTCTGCCGCATTTCGCCGAGAAAATGCGCAGGCCGATATTGCCGGATGGTCGGCATTGGGCCATCTTGAGATCCGCAAGAAACGCGGCCGTCTGCCCCTGACCGAGGTCCTGAAAGATGTCCTGCCCGATCTGTGAGAAACCCGAGGCCAAGGCCTATCGCCCCTTCTGTTCCCGCCGCTGCGCCGACGTGGATCTGGGGCGCTGGCTGACCGGCGCCTATGCGCTGCCGACCGAGGATACGCCCGCCTCGGAGCCAGTAGACCAAGGGACGACGAAACCAACCATCAACTGAATTCTCGCCACCTGGAACTTTTTGCGACCGACCCACTGGACAGGCTACCTGCCATCGCATAAACGGTTCCGACCCGAGGGATAACCCTCACCCGTGCCCGGGTAGCTCAGGGGTAGAGCAGCGGATTGAAAATCCGCGTGTCGGT
>CAYWND010000205.1:0-4324 GCA_964459085.1 uncultured Oceanibium sp.
GTTGTGCCTGGATGTCCGAACCGGATCGATACGGATCGGGGGGTCGTGCAGGCGGACCGGGTGCTTTACGCGCTGAACGGGTATAATCAGGGGCTGGAACCCGAAAGCAGCGCCCATGTCATGCCGATCAACAATTTCATCGTCGCGACCGAGCCGCTGGACGAAACCCTTGCGCAGGAGTTGATCGCGCACGATGTCTGCGTTGCCGACAGCAAGTTCGTGGTCAACTATTACCGCCTGAGTGCGGATCGCAGGATGCTGTTTGGCGGCGGCGAGACTTATTCCTACCGCTTCCCAAGCGACATTCCCGCCCTGGTGCGCCCCAACATGGAACAGATTTATCCGCAGCTGAGGGGTGTCAGGGTCGACTATGCCTGGGGCGGAACGCTGGGGATCACCATGACCCGATTGCCATTCCTGCGCGCGTTGGATGCCACGCGGCTGACGGCGGGCGGCTTTTCGGGGCAGGGGGTGGCGATGGCGACCGAGGCGGGCAAGCTGATGGGGCTGCATGTGCTGGCCGCGCAGGAGGGGTTCGAGGCGTTCTCGAACATCGCGCACCGGCGGTTTCCGGGCGGAGGCACGCTGCGCCATCCGATCCTGGTGCTGGCGATGAGCTGGTATGCGCTGCGCGATCGTTTGGGGATCTGACAGAGACAGTAGGTAAGAGGGGTTTCATGCGCATCGAGGATTGGGACGACGCCTATTCGAACCGGGATCACATCGCGGATGCAGACGGGTTCATCGCCCGCTGGCCGGTTGCGGCCGAGGCGTTCCGGCAGGAGCGCGCCGGGGCCTCCGAGATCGATCTGGCCTATGGTGACGGACCGCGCAACCGGTTTGACCTGTTTCATCCGGACGGTCGGGCGCGGGGGCTGGTCGTCTGGGTTCACGGCGGGTACTGGCGCGCCTTTGACAAATCCTACTGGTCTCATTTTGCCGCCGGGCCGCTGGCGCGGGGGTGGGCGGTGGCGATGCCGTCCTATACCCTGGCGCCGGATGCCGGGATTGCGGACATCACCCGCGAGATCGGGCAGGCGGTGACGGCGGCGGCGGATCGGATGGATGGACCGATCCGGCTGGCGGGGCATTCGGCCGGGGGTCATCTGGTTACGCGCATGGTCTGTGAGGACACGCCGCTGGCCGCAGGCGTGCAGGCCCGGATTGTCCACACCCTCTCGGTCAGCGGGGTGCATGACCTGCGGCCATTGCTGCGCACCGAGATGAATGCGGATTTGCGCCTGACACCCGGGACGGCAGCGGCCGAGAGCCCCGCATTGCTGGCCCCGTCCGAGGGTGCGCGCGTCACTGTCTGGGTTGGCGGCGCCGAGCGCCCCGAATTTGTGCGCCAGTCGACCTTGCTGGCCAATATCTGGACCGGTCTGGGCGCGGACATGGCGCAGGTAAAAGAGCCTGCAAAGCATCACTTCGACGTCATCGACGGCTTTTGCGATGCGAACGCGCAAATCACCGGTTGTCTGCTGGGCGACGGGTGATCTGCCTGTTCTGAAAGGGGAAGTTCGCAGGCCACGCGCGTTTGCGAAGGCTGCGATCGCACCGGAATTCTGGTGATGAGCGCACGCTTTCGCTTGACGATCCGGGTGGTAATTTGGGTAAATATGCTCGCGCCAGCCCCCCGAATGGCGCGGGAGTGAAAGTTGCCGGGTGTGGGATGAGTGGGGCCAGTCAGCCAAAGAGAACGTGGGATCCATCTGACGAGTTGAAAAAGGTGCAGGACCGCATCTCGCGGCGCGCGCATTTGAGTGCTGCGCAGCGGGAGTGGCTGCAGAAACTCGATCTGGAAGATCTTGATGCCGAGCGCGTTGCCGAACTGACCGATGGATTTTCGGGCAGCGAGGGGTCGTCGGACCTTGCGCGCGACGTCTGGCGCACGATCCGACGCGGCGATCTGGTCGGGGCGTACAGGATGCTGTCGGACGCGCCTGCCGCGCAAAACCCGGATGCGGCCCTATGGGCGGCCACACTGGTGGCGGCGGCGCGAGGGCCGCGCATCGATCTGGAGGCGGTCGCAGGCACCAAGGCGCAGCGACGCGGGTCGTCGGACGATGACGATCTGCTGCGGATCGTCTGGGGCGTGCGCGCGATCCTGAAGGACAACATCCACCGCTATCTGGACCAGGACGGCCGCGACTGGTGGGAGTTTCTGGGCGACACGGACCCCGATACCGGCGAGCCACGGGTTGACCATCTGGCCACCGGCAAGGACGTTCGGGCCTATATGTCCGAGGCGCGCGAGGCGCTGGGTCCGAACCTGAACGGGTTCCTGGGCGCCTGAGGCACGGGCCGTGCGACGCGCACTGGTCGCAAACAGACAAACATCTGTCGATACCGGGGCGAGCAATGCCCGGCGGCTTCGCTGACAGTGACCGGCAGTCATGCAACGGAGATCCCCATGAAAACCTCTACCCGTGTCGTCGTGATTGGCGGCGGTGTCGTCGGCTGCTCGGTCCTGTATCACCTGGCCAAGGCCGGGTGGACGGATGTGATGCTGATCGAGCGGTCCGAGCTGACCAGCGGGTCCAGCTGGCACGCGGCGGGCGGGTTTCACACGCTGAACGGTGATCCCAATGTGGCCAAGCTGCAGGCCTATACGGTGGGTCTGTACAAGGAACTGGAAGAGATTTCTGGACAGTCCTGCGGGCTGCATCTGACCGGCGGGTTCATGATCGCCGACAGCCCCGAGCGGATGGACTTTCTGCGCTATCAGCATGCCAAGGGACGGTACCTGGGCATGGAGACAGAACTGGTTTCGGCCCGCGAGGCCAAGGAAATGTTCCCGATGCTGGACGACCGGCATTTCGTGGGCGCGATGTGGGACCCGGTCGAGGGGCATCTGGACCCCAGCGGCACGACGCACGCCTATGCCAAGGCGGCGCGCAAGCTGGGCGCCGAGATCGTGCTGCGCAACCGGGTGATAGAGTTGACCCAGGACCCGGACGGCACCTGGAACGTGGTCACCGAACAGGGCACCGTGCGGGCCGAGCATGTGGTCAACGCAGGCGGCCTGTGGGCGCGCGAGGTCGGGCGCATGGTCGGGCTGGAATTGCCGCTGCTGGCGATGGAGCACCACTATCTGCTGACCGAGGATATGCCCGAGGTCATTGAATACAACAAGGAGACCGGGCGCGAGGTCTGCCACATCATCATGGTCAAGGGCGAGATCTATACCCGGCAGGAACGCAACGGCCTGCTGGTCGGCACCTACGAGAAAGCCGCGACACCCTGGTCGCCGGTCAACACGCCCTGGGATTTCGGCCACGAGCTGCTGGAGCCCGCGCTGGAGCGTCTGGCGCCCAGCCTGGAGGTCGGGTTCAAGCACTTCCCCGCGTTGGAGAACACCGGCATCAAGCAGATGATCAATGGGCCGTTCACATTCGCGCCTGACGGCAACCCGCTGGTGGGACCTGTTCAGGGACTGACCAATTTCTGGTGCGCCTGTGCGGTCATGGCCGGGTTCAGCCAGGGTGGTGGCGTCGGCCTGAGCCTGGCGAACTGGATGACCGAGGGCGACCCGGGCGCGGATATCTTCGGCATGGATGTCAGTCGGTTCGGGGAATGGGCGAGCTTGCGCTATACCAACGCAAAGGTGCGCGAGAACTACTCGCGCCGGTTCTCGATCCGGTTCCCCAACGAGGAACTGCCCGCCGCGCGCCCGCACCAGACCACGCCACTTTATGACGTGATGACGCGCGACAACAACGCGGTGATGGGCGACAGCTGGGGGCTGGAGGTGCCGCTGTGGTTCGCGCCAAGTGCGGACGCGGCGCAGGATGTGCTGTCGTTCCACCGGTCGAACGATTTCGAGCATGTGAAGGCCGAGGTGAAGGCGGTGCGTGAAAGCGTTGGGATCTCGGAGATCGCCAACTTTGCCAAATACGAGGTGACGGGACCCGGGGCCGAGGCCTATCTGAACCACCTGATGACCAACACCATGCCGCGCCTCGGCCGGATGGTCCTGAGCCCGATGCTGAACCCGCAGGGCAAGCTGATCGGGGATTTCACCATTGCCAAGGCGGCCGAGGATCGGTTCGTGATCTGGGGGTCGTCAGGTGCCCAGATCTATCACATGCGCTGGTTCGAGCGGCACCTGCCCGGCGACGGGTCGGTCAGCATCCGCCGCTTTGGGCAGGAATTGGTCGGGCTGACGATCGCAGGGCCCAATTCCCGCAAGGTGTTCGAAAAGCTGGTCGACGAGGATGTCTCGAAAGAGGCGTTCCGGTTCATGGACTATCGCGAGATGCATGTGGCGGGGTTGCCATGTCGCGTGAACCGGATCACCTATACCGGGGACCTGGGCTATGAG
>CAYWND010000205.1:4424-5649 GCA_964459085.1 uncultured Oceanibium sp.
GCAGCGAAGGAGTTCGAGGACGGGCCGCGCCTGCGCCGGGTGTCGTTTATGATCGAGGCCGATACGGCGGATGTGATGGCGGACGAGCCGATCTGGGCCAAGGGGATCGAGGATTTCGGAACCTGCGCGGCCCCGCATTCGGCGGGTGTGCCGCGATATGCCAGCGACGGGACGGTGCGCCAGCATCCCGAAATGCAGACGGACGGCGAGTGGCGGGTCGTGGGCTGGGTCACGTCTGGCGGCTATGCGCATGGGGTCGAGGCGTCGATGGCGCAGGGCTATGTGCCGGCGGCGTTGGCCGAACGGGGCGAGACGGGCATGTTCGAGATTGAGATCCTGGGGGTCCGCCGTCCGGCGCGCATCGCCGTCGAGCCGCCGTTCGATCCTGCGGGCGAGCGGATGCGCAGCTAGCCTCGAACGCGGCTTGCGCCGCGTGGGGTGCGGGGGATGCGCCCGCCCGCCCACCCCGCACCCCCCGCCCCCCATTGGGCAAGGGGGCAGAGTTTGGCGGCCGATCAGTTGCCGCAGGTCAACTGGTAGGTCGCCTTGTTGCCGCCCACGAGGTTGGGCTGGCCGACGATGGCCTGGACGTGGCCGGTTTCGGCCCCGCCGACCTGCGGGATGTCGAAGGTCCGGGTATCGGTGAATCGGCCCTGCCCATCGGTCTTGGCGCTGAGCACGTCGCTTTGGACGGTGTGCTGGTTGGTTTTCAGCACGTAGCGGTAAGTGAACGGCGTGTTGCGCCGGGCGCTTTCGAACCGGGTTGTCGCCCGGATGGCGCATTTTGCCCCGCCCAGCCGAGCCTTGCGCACCGAGGTATCGACATCCTCGATCTTGATGAGCCCGCCGGGGACCCTGGTCGGGCCCTTGGGCTCGGCGGTCGGGCGGTTGGGGTCGCGGGACGGCGCACCGGGTGCGCGCGGGTAGGTCATCTTCTGACACACCACCGGCAACTCGCCTGTGGCCGAGGTGCCGTCCGAGCCGAATTTGATCAACCCGCCGTCGCGGATCACGTGAGGAACGAAATGCGCGGCGTAGTCGAATGCGACCATGTGATCCTGCTGGTACAGCCGGTCCCCTTGCCCGAGCGCCTTCAATTCCTGGGCCCTGCGATTGCACATGCCGATCGCATAGGGCGCGATCTTTGCCAGCGGGAGAGAAATCCATGCATCGTCGTGGATCTTCTTGGGCCGCTCGCCTACGGGATACTTGACCTCGTAGCTGG
>CAYWND010000206.1:0-5613 GCA_964459085.1 uncultured Oceanibium sp.
AGCTTGCGCAGGTATTCGGCGGCCTCTTCGGGGCCGCGGATGTCGGGGCGGCTGACGATCTCCATCAGCGCGACGCCGGTGCGGTTGAGATCGACAAAGGACATGTTGGGGTCCATGTCGTGGATCGACTTGCCCGCGTCCTGTTCCAGGTGGATGCGTTCGATCCGGACCTTGCGGGCGACGCCTGGTTCCATGTCGACCAGCACCTCGCCTTCGCCCACGATCGGGTGGTAAAGCTGGCTGATCTGATACCCCTGCGGCAGGTCGGGGTAGAAATAGTTCTTGCGGTCGAACTGGCTGAACAGGTTGATCTCGGCCTTCAGGCCCAGCCCGGTCCTGACCGCTTGTTCGACACAGAATTCGTTAATGACCGGCAGCATGCCCGGCATTGCGGCGTCAACCAGGCTGACATTGGTGTTCGGTTCCGCGCCAAAAGTGGTCGACGCGCCGGAAAAGAGTTTGGCGTTCGACTTGACCTGGGCGTGCACTTCCATCCCGATGACCAATTCCCAGTCTTCGCGGACGCCGGAAATCACCTTGGGCTTGGGCGTGGTGTAGGCAAGATCGAGCATCGGTGGCTGCGTCCCTGGATTGCGGATGGTCCGAACTGGGTTTTAGGCAAGCGGCGCAGGACCCGCAAGGGGTGGCGGTGTCAGATCACGCCGTCGGCGCGCAACTGATCCAGGTCCGACGCGCTGTAGCCCAGATCGCCCAGCACCTCCGCCGTGTCGTGTCCCAGGGCCGCCGGGCCGTCAGGCGCAAAGGGGCGTTGTCCATCCACCCGCACCGGGGATCCCGTCAGGCGGATGGACCTGTCCACACCCGGGGGCGCGGGGTAGGTCGCCGTCATGTCCCGCTGTGCCATCTGATCAGATGCCAGAACCTGGGGCACCGTCAGCACCTCGCCCGCTGGTACGCCCATCGCGTTGAGCTCGCGCGCCCAGTCCGCGGCGGGTTTGGCCTGTAGCGCCCGCTCCAGGATCTCGCGCAGGGTATCGCGGTTTGCCTTGCGTTCGTCGCGGGTCGCGAACCCGGGTGCGTCGCGCAGATGCTCGAGGCCCAGGTGCGCGGTCAGAAGGGTCCAGTGTTCGTCCTTGTTGGCCGCGATGTTCAGCGGCCCGGTGGCGGTTTTGAAGGTGCCCGAGGGCGCCGAGGTGAAGTTTTCGTTGCCCAGCGGTTGCGGGTCCACGCCACCGATCAGGTGGTTCGAGACCACCCATCCCATGGTCGAGATCACCGCGTCTGTCATCGACACATCCAGAAACGCCCCCCTGGGCCTGGCGGCAAGTGCGGCACAGATTGCAAACGCCGCCGTCATGCCGCCGATGGTGTCGGCCATGGGGTACCCGACCCGCAGTGGCGCTGTGTCGGGCGTTCCGGTCACCGACATCACACCCGAGACGCCCTGAACGATCTGGTCATAGGCGGGATTGTCCCGCCACGGCCCGTCCTGGCCAAAGCCGGTGACGGCGCAATAGATCAGATCCGGTCGGTGCTTGCGCAGATCCTGATAGCCCAGGCCCAGGCGGTCCATCACGCCGGGGCGAAAGTTCTCGACCAGCACGTCCGCCGTGGTCACAAGCTCGCGCAGCAGGTCTTTGCCGCGCGGCGATTTCATGTTCAGCGTGACGGACCGCTTGCCAGCGTTTTGCGCCATGAACGAGATGCCCATGTTGCGGCGGTTCAACTCGGGGTCGGCGCCAAGCTGGCGGGCGAGGTCGCCCTTGCCGGGGCGCTCGATCTTGATGACCTCGGCGCCCATCAGGGCCAGTTGATAGCCGCCGAACGGTCCGGCCAGTACATTGGTGAGATCCAGGACGCGGATGCCGTCCAGCGGTTTGCGGGGTTGGGTGGGCAGGGACATCGGGTCGGCCGGTTGTGACAAGCCAGCCCAGTCTAGATGTTCGACCGCCGGGCGCAAGGACCGCGGTTAGGCGGACCTGGCCATCCGGGTTGATGCGCGCGGTGTCGTCGGTATTTTGGTCCCCAACTCGGACGGCTCGATCATGCCGGGCGGGTCGTTCGCCAGCAACATCGCTGCCAGATCCTCGATGTCCTGAGCAAGCGGGCGGTCGCAGTCAATGCGGTCCGACCGTGATCGGATCAGCGCGTGGATCGCCCTGGTGCCGCTGCCGTAGCCGTCGACGCCGGTTATATCGACGGCTTGCGCCAGGCTGAGCGCGCCGGTCGCCAGGATGTGCGACAGATGTCCTATCTGGTCGCGCGCACGGCGCGCGGCAATGGTGCCCATGGAGACCACGTCCTGGTTGGCGCCATTTGTCGATAGCGACTGGACCGAAGCCGGCGCTGCGCCTGCCCGCATTTCAGCCAGCAGCGCGGTGGCGGTGACCTGCGCCCCCATCAGCCCCGAATTCAGGCCCGCCGGACCACGGTGCAGAAAGGGTGGCAAGCCGTTGTTCAACCGCTCGTCCGTGATCCGGGCGATCAGGCGTTCCATATGCCCCGCTACTGTTGTGATCGCGGCATTCAGCGTGTCCGAGGCCAGGGCGACGTGGCTGCCCATGAAATTCCCGCCGTGCAGTGCGGGCGCCGAGGCATCAGCGGGAAAGATCGGGTTGTCTGTAGCCGCGTTGAGTTCCCTGAGCACGGTGTTGCCATGCCAATCGATCGCATCCCGGGCCGCGCCAATCACTTGCGGTGCGCAGCGCAGGGTGTAGGCATCCTGTCCGGCGCGATCCTCGGTCGCGGTCAGGCCGTCGGTCAGCCTGCGAGTGGCTATGCGGCCGGGGTCCAGCCGCTGGCTGTCTGCGGTTGCCCTGCGCAGCGCCTCCGCCGCCGTCGCCTGACCCGCATGCGGCCGGGCATCTGAAAAGGCGGGATCCCACGCCTCGGACCGGGCGTACATGACCTCGGCCAACCCGGCGGTCAGCATCAGCGACCAGTCCACCAGCCGCGTGGCATTGCGATGTGACAGCGCCGCAAGCCCGGTCATGGCCGAAGTGCCGTTGACCAGCGCCAACGCGTCCCGTGCGGCCAGCGTCAGCGGTGAACATTCCAGGCGATGAAAGGCATCTTTGGCGGGTACTGCGGCGCCGTCTTGGTCGATGAACGGGGCGCGGCCCTGAAGGCAAAGCGCGACATGTGCCAAGGGTGTCAGATCACCCGATGCGCCCACGGTACCGCGCTGGGGGATCTGCGGGGCGAGGTCCGAGTTCAGAACCGCCATCATCAAGGCAACCAGGCCGTCCGAGGCCCCTGAATATCCACGCAGGACGGATGACAGCCGGGCCAGCAGGATCGCCCGCGCCTCGGTCCAGGAAAAGGACGGGCCGACGCCTGTTGCCAGATGATTGATCAAGTTGCCCTGTAGTACCTCGATGTCCGAGGCCGGGACCAATCGGTTGGCAAGCGGCCCGAACCCGGTGGTCAGCCCATAGACATGACGATTTTCCGAGATGACGGTTTGCAGTCTGAGATGAGACTGTCGGACGCGTTCGGCTGCGGCACTAGAGAGATCGATATGCAGCGTGCCTTCGGCAATTGCCGCGGCAGCGGGCAACGTCAGGTCGTCCTGGTGGACATGGACCGGAATGGTGGAGGTTCCGCGCGCGTTCTGGCTCAATGACCGCTGCCCTTCTGGCAAGAGCGCCCCACGGCGCGGATGCACGCCCCCGGCTGCGAAAACCGGGGGCGCGTGAAATCTGTCGATCAGGCCGCCTGCGGATCGACTGTCAGACCGATCGCTTCGGCATATTTCAGCCAGGTTTCAACCGACGCGACCACGGCGCGAACTTCGATTGCGACCAGTTCGATGCCAACCAGCGACAGACGCACGAACGCGTCCACCACGACACCTTTGTCGAGAATACGATCGACCACCTCGGCAAGGCTGGTCGACGCGAGGCTTTTTTCAATGGCCATGGATTGTCCTTTCCAATCTGATGCCGTTAATGACCTTCACTGTCGTGCAGCGAGGGGCCCAAGATGTGAGGCCTATCTAGCGAGTATCGTATAAGGCATTGTAAAATTTGTGTTTCCATACCCTTACCGGCTAAAATTTGACCGAGATTTCGGATTTGCGATCAATCCAGCCGCGCGCCGGTTCGGTCCATTTCCAGTTGCGCGATGACCTCGGCCAGCATGGTGCGCAACTCGGTGTTTCCCGAACCCTTCGCGGGTCGCTGATTTTGGACGGTGTCAACTGTGTCCGCCATCGCATCAGTCAGCCGCTTAGCGCCCGTCGCGCCGGCCTCGAACTGGGCGACCTGATTGTCAAGCCGACGCAAGACACCCTGAAATGCGGCGGAGAAGCGATGCAGATCAGCGATGCCGTCGGGCGTACGGGCCGACGGTGCGGATTTCGTGATCTTCTCGACGATCCGGTCCTCAAGGCTGGCGAGCGAAGACTTGTCCGCCAAATCGGCAGAGGCATCGGCAAACCAGGCCTTCAGGGCCTGGGGCAGATCCGATTCCGCATCTGTGGCGCTGTTCGCGGCCTCCATTCGGTCGACCTGTGCCTCGATGCGGCGCAGCATGCCCTGGAGAGCTGTAGAGTAGCGATGCAGTTCGGCTATCCCGGCTGGTGATCGGGCCGAGGCCGCCTGGGCCACACGGGTTGCGATGCCGTCTTCCAGGGCGGCAAACGTGGATTTGTCCGGCAGATCAGAAAGGTTTTCGGAAAGCCAACTGGCCAGTGTCTGTTGCAGAGGCGCCAGATCAAGGTGCGACGAGGTCGGGGGTGCGGCCTCTTCCAGGCGGATGATCTGGTCGTCCAGTCGGCGCAGCATGGTCTGCAGCGCCACGGACATGCGCGTGAAGTTCCGCTGCTCGTCCAAACCACCGCGTGCAACAGGGCGGGCGGCCAGTTGGTCCACGATCGCGGCGGTCTTCTCTGCGATCATGCTGGTCAATCTTGCCTCTACCGCCTCGATCGCGGCGGGGCCCTGGTCCAGGTTCGCTTTGACCGCTGCGACGTCTTCGGCAATCGCAGGCAGTGTCGCGGTATCCAGATCTGCCGCCTTGGAGGTCAGTGTTCTTGCCGCATCCCCAACCTGGGTGGCAAGACCGGTCAGAATACCCTCGACCTGTTCGCCCATGGCCGAGCTTTCCCGGTCGAGGCGGGACATCACGTGATCCAGCGCGGCAGCCGCGCGCGACAGGGCGCGCCGCTCGGCCTCGGTATCGGGGGCTTGGGTAACCTTGGCGGTCAACGCCTCCAGGCGTCCGTTGATGCTATTGAGGGCGCCGACTACATCCCCCTCGGGCGATGCAGGATCCGCGATACTACCGGCAAGGCTGTCGACCTGTTCAGCGATCCGTGCCAGTAGCGGCGCTGGCGATTGGACGGCGGCAATGGAGTTCTGAAGATTGTCGAATTTCGCCTCCAGCCCTGCGAAATCGGCGTCTGGTGCGTCGTTGGAACTGGAGAGGGCGGAGAGAGCGGCCATCACTTCGCTTTGCATCGCGCCCAGGTCCTGCGTCGAGGTCACAGACTGCAGGCTTGTCGAGATGGTCTGGGTCACCTCTCTCAAATCAGCGACGCCTTTGGAAATCTGATCTAAACCAGCGGCCAGCGCGTGGTTTCCAGAACCGTCCTCGGGCGCCAGGGCCGACAGATACGCGGCCGTATCCGTCGCCGCGTCCAACCCCTCT
>CAYWND010000207.1:0-5595 GCA_964459085.1 uncultured Oceanibium sp.
GAGGACGCGACCGAGGAAAGTGCCGAGGCCGCGCGCGACATCACACCGGAAAAAGATAAGGCCTGATACACAGGCCATGAACGCGAGGGCGTAGCCCATGTTCGATATCGGCTGGCTGGAGCTGATCATCATCGGCATCGTGGCCCTGATCGTTGTCGGTCCCAAGGATCTGCCCGGCATGTTCCGGACAGTGGGCCGGTTCATGGGCAAGGCCCGCGGCATGGCGCGTGAATTTCAGCGGTCGATGGAAGAGGCGGCTGACGAGGCCGGCATAAACGAGGCGGCAAAGTCGCTGAAATCCGTCAGTGACCCCCTGGCGCAAGCCCGGCAAAGCGCGCAGGCGTATACCAAAAAGGTTCTGGACGACCGCGAGGAGGCTGCCGAAGCCGAGACCAAGATCAATGCCCCGGCGGATGCGCCAGTTCCTCCGAAGCCTGCCGATACACCAGCCTCGACGACGCCGTCGGAACCCGCTGAGGCCGAAACAACGGCCCAGGTGGCCGAGAAGACACCCGAGACGGCTGCCGCCAAGGCCCCAGAAAAAGCCCCTGAAAAGGCTGCTGAATGACCAAGGTCGAAGACGATATCGATGACAGCGCAGCCCCGCTGATCGAGCATCTGGCGGAACTGCGGACGCGTTTGATCCGGGCGATCACGGCGTTCCTGATCGGTATGGTCATCTGCTTTACGGTTTGGAACCCGATCTTCAATTTCCTGACCGTCCCGATCTGTGGAGAGCTGGCCGAGCTGGGGCAGGACTGCAAACTGCAACTGATCAAGCTGCAGGAAGGGTTCATGACCGCCATCCGCATATCGCTGTTTGGCGGCTTCGTTCTGGCCTTTCCGTTCATCGGCTACCAGTTGTGGCGGTTCGTGGCCCCGGGACTCTATAGATCGGAAAAGAACGCGTTTCTGCCGTTCCTGCTGGCCTCGCCGGTGCTGTTCTTTATCGGCGCCTCGTTCGCCTACTATGTGGTCCTGCCGCTGGCGTTTGATTTCTTCCTGGGCTTCCAGCAGGGCAATGTGGGGGCTGATGCGGCCGAGACCGGCGATCTGGAAGGCACGACCATCGCCTTCCAGGGCTCGATGGAGGAGTATCTGGGCCTGACGCTGAAGTTTCTGATGGCGTTTGGCCTGTGTTTCCAGCTGCCCGTGCTGCTCAGCCTGATGGGCAAGGCGGGACTGGTGTCGGCCGAAGGGCTGCGCAACACCCGCAAATATGCCGTCGTCGGGATCCTGGTTCTTGCCGCGGTCGTGACCCCTCCGGATGTCATCACTCAGGTGATCCTGTTCACGGTGGTCTATGCGCTTTACGAAGTGTCGATCCAACTGGTGCGGATGATCGAGACCAAGCGCGAGAAGGAGTTGCGCGAGCAGGGGGCCTTCTTCGAGGAAGATGACCCAGAGATCGAACCCGGGGCCGAAGCCAAGCCGGGCGAATGAGCAAGAAATCCCTGAAACGGATCGCCGAGGCGCTGGAGCGGATTAGCCCGGCGCCGCTGCGCCTGCCGGATCTGGATCAGGCACAGGCGTTCGTGTGGCACACTGCGCCGGATCGGCTTGAGCCTGTTGCCAAGGTCAACCGCGTCCCCATCGAGCTGCTGGTGGGCATCGACCGGTCCCGTGACACGCTGCTGGCCAACACGCGCCAGTTCGCCAACGGGTATCCGGCCAACAACGTGCTGCTGTGGGGCGCACGGGGCATGGGCAAGTCCAGCCTGGTCAAGGCCGCGCATGGCGCGGTCGCAGCGCATGCACCTGGCCTGAAACTGATCGAAATCCAGCGCGAGGATCTGCCATCGATCGGCAGGCTCTTGAATCTGCTGCGCGGCGGGCAGGCACGGTTCCTGCTGTTCTGCGATGATCTGAGTTTCGATCACGATGACAGCCACTACAAGTCGCTAAAGGCGATCCTGGATGGCGGGGTCGAGGGGCGGCCGGAGAACGCGCTGTTCTATGCCACCTCCAATCGCCGTCATCTGATGCCCCGCGACATGATCGAGAACGAACGCGGATCGGCGATCAACCCGTCCGAGGCGACCGAAGAGAAGGTGTCGTTGTCGGATCGCTTTGGCCTGTGGCTGGGATTTCACCCATGCGACCAGGATTCCTATCTGGCGATGATCCGGGGCTATTGCGACGCGCTGGGCATCGAGATCGGGGACGCCGAGTTGCGCGCCGAGGCCATCGAATGGCAACAGACGCGCGGCGCGCGGTCGGGGCGGGTGGCGTGGCAGTATGTCACTGATCTGGCCGGGCGGCGCGGTGTGACGCTCGACCCCTAGGGGTCGAGCACGCGGCCAAGCCCTTAGTTCAGGAAGGGCGCAGGATCGATGTGTTCGGTCCCGCGGCGCACCTCAAAATGCAGGTTCGGCGGATTGCCTTCAGCAACAACGCCGATCCGTTGACCACGGGTCACCCGCTCGCCCTTTTGAAGCGACACGTTCGATATGCGCCCATAGACGGTGATCAGACTGTCACTGTGGCGGATCAGGACGATGGTGCCCAGCGTGTTCACCGCCTCGGAGATTAGCGCAACTTCGCCATCCCCTGCGGCGACGACCGGGGTTCCGGCCGGGGCGCCATAGTCGATCCCTTCGGATCGTGTCGGTCCGTTGGGATCATAGTCGCGCAGGATCGTGGCGCCTGCGATTGGCACCTGGAACCGCGATTGCGGTTGTGGTGCCGGTTGCGGCGCGGGTTCAGGTGCGGCCTGCGGTTCGGGTTGTTCCAGCGACGGCGGGGCCGGTGCCTCGACCGCATCAATATCCTGATTTTCCGGCAGCGGATCAGCGGCGCTGGGCGGCGGCGCAATCTCGGACCTAGTGCCCGGCGCGTTGATCGGGGCGGCTGCGGCCACCTGCTGCTGATCCACGATCGGGATCAGCAACTCTTGGTTCACGCGGACGTTCATGTCCTTGTCCAGCCCGTTCCACGACGCCAGCGCCGTCACCGACACGCCGTATCTGCGGGCGATGGAAAATGCCGTCTCGCCCGGCTGCACCCGGTGGCGTTCGGGATCGACGACCGTGTCGGGCTGACCATTGTTGAAGGGGTTCGGCTGTCCCGGCGCCAGCGGTGCTGTCCCGATCGGCCCGGTCGAGATGCCGCCCGCATTGTCAATCGCGGACGAGGCCACCAGCGGCGACCATTCGTTGTCCGCGGGCGTTCCGCCCACATCGCGGGGCAGGGCCAGCACCTCGCCCGTACGTGGGCGGTACGCGACCGGCAGGCCGTTGTGCAGCGCCAGTTCATCCGGAGACAGCCCGACACGGGACGCCATGGCGGGGATGTCGTCGCCTTCGCGCGCGACGATCACCTGATAGGTGTTGTAGGTGATGACCCCGCGCGCGTCCGGGTCGGGCCTGGCCTGGGTCGGCTGGACTGCCGCCTGACGGTCGCCCCCGCCGAAGATGCCACCGATCTGATCCATTGTGCCTTCGCACCCGGTCAGGGCAAAGGCGCAGGTCAAAAGAACCGCTGCACGGGTTGGAAATTGGGAAAGTCTGCTCATGCCGTCCGCCTGTGTCGCTCGCACCCGATGCGCGCCTTTTCGCCGACGCTTTGCCCGGGACTTAATCCTTGGGGCTTACTCCTCGGCCATTCCCTCGATCAAAGGTACGAACCGCACCTCGCCAAGGCTCTGGTAGTCCAGCCCTGTATCGGTTTTTACCACTTTCAGCAGGGTTTGCACAGCATCCGTTTGCCCAACCGGAAGCACCATGATGCCACCCTCTTTCAACTGGTCGATCAGGGGGCCGGGCACATCCTCGGCCGCGGCGGTGACGATGATCCGGTCGAACGGGGCCTGTTGCGGCAGGCCCAGCGTGCCGTCCGTGGGCACAACGGTCACGTTTGTCAGGCCCAGCGTCCCCGACAGGATCTTGTCCGCCTGCCGCGCCAGGGCCTTGTGCCGCTCGGTGGTATAGACGCGGCGGCAGAGCGGCGACAGGATCGCGGCCTGATAGCCCGAGCCTGTGCCGACCTCCAGAACCTTGCACCGGCGGTCCAGATCCAGCGCCTGGGTCATGCGTGCAACGATTGCAGGCTGCGAAATGGTTTGCCCGCATGCGATGGGTAGGGGGCGATCCTCCCACGCGCGCCGCCGAAAGGGGCCTTCCAGGAAAACGTCGCGGGGCGTGCGTTCCATTGCGGTCAGAACATCCTTGTCCGTCACGCCGTGGGCCCGCAGGCCCAAAAGAAACTCCATGCGTTCCTCGTCAGAGGGCATCGAGCGTGCCCTTGAGCCCGTCGAGCAGGTTGTAGGCGGTCAGATCGGCCCTCAGCGGCGTGACGGTGATGTGGCCCTTGAACGCCTCCATAGCGTCCGATCCGTCCTGCGTGGTCTGGTTGCCCGACCCATGTGTCAGCCACAGATAACGCCGCATGTTCGGCGCCTGTTGCGGCTGCACGCCAAAGCTGGGGCCGGCACGGTTGCCCTGGAAGGTGACCTTCAGACCCTTGACCGCAGCGGCTGGCAGGGGTGGAAAGTTGACGTTGTAGAACACCTCGTAGTGGCTGTCGTGCCAGGGCGCGCTGTCGATCAGCTTGCGCACGATTGCGGTTCCATTGGCGCGCGCGGCCTCGAACGTATCCTCCAGACCCCGATTTTCGGGGCCGTAGTACTGCGACAGTGCGATAGACCGAACGCCGTGCATCGCACCTTCCATGGCCGCGCCCACGGTGCCGGAATAGACCGTGTCTTCGGCCACGTTGTGGCCCCGGTTTACGCCCGACAGAATCAGGTCGGGGGGCGCATCCTTCATCAACTCGCCCATCGCGGCCAGAACGCAGTCAGCCGGGGTTCCCTCGATCAGGTAGCGCCGATCCTCCATCTGGTCGAGGCGCATGGGCCGAACGTACGAGATCGAATGCGACACGGCGGATTGCTCCAGCGCTGGCGCAATGACCCAAACCTCGCCGTCCGGCCCGGCGATGTCCGCCGCGATCCCCTCGGCGACCTTCAGGCCCGGCGCGTTGATCCCGTCATCATTGGTCACCAGAATGCGCATGATTGCCCCGCAACGTCGTGTCTATGGCGTTCTAGGCTGCGCCTGCGGGGCCGTCCATAAGGGCGGCCGCTCTGTTCGGGCTTGTTGCAGCTATGCCGCGGTCGGGGCGGCGCTGGGGGTCAGACCAGTTCGCCGTCGGGCGTGATCCTGCCCTTGCCCTTCAGATAGGGGTGCAGAACCTCGGGCAGGTCGATCGACCCGTCCGCCTGCTGCCCGTTTTCCAGCACAGCGATCAGGCAGCGGCCAACGGCCAGGCCCGACCCGTTCAGCGAATGCACGAACTCGGGCTTGGCATCTGCTGCAGGGCGATAGCGCGCGTTCATGCGGCGGGCCTGGAATGCGCCGGTGGTCGAGCAGGACGAGATCTCGCGATAGGCGTTCTGGCCCGGCAGCCAGACCTCGATGTCGTGGGTCCGTTCGGCCCCGAAGCCCATGTCGCCGGTGCACAGAACGACGGTGCGATAGGGCAGGCCCAGCGCCTCGAGGATACCTTCGGCGCAGGCCGTCATCCGGTCCAGCTCCGCCAGGCTGTCGCCCGGTTTGGTGATCGACACCATCTCGACCTTTTCGAACTGGTGCTGAC
>CAYWND010000208.1:0-5548 GCA_964459085.1 uncultured Oceanibium sp.
TGACGACCCAAAGCGCAAGCTGAAGTTTTCCTGGAAACTGATCGAGCTGGAGGGCGGACATCTGGCGGGCATCGACACCTCGGTCCCGAACCGCCTGGTGGCCGAGGCGCTGGCAGCCGGTGGCATCCCGGCGGTGGCGGGATTTGACCAGTATCGCGCCGAGGTGCGGTATGGCGAGAACAGCCGGGTGGATTTCCTGGCAACCGGCGGCGACCGGCCGGACTGCTACATCGAGGTCAAGAAGGTGCATCTGCGCCGCACCGGAAGCCTGGCCGAGTTTCCCGACAGCGTGACCGCGCGCGGGGCAAAACACATGCGTGAATTGGCCGCCATGGTCGCGGCAGGGCACCGGGCCGTAGTCGTCTATGTGCTGCAGCGCGACGATTGCGACCAGCTGAGCTTTGCCGCCGATCTGGATCCGGGCTACGCGGCTGCCGTCAGGGATGCTGCAGCCGCAGGGGTTGAGATGCTCGCCCACCAATCCCGGCTGTCGCAGGACGGCATATGGTTGACCGGGCCGGCACCGGTCAAAATGCCCGCTTGAAAAGCCCGACCAATGGGACCAAATTGCAGCGCAAGCCCACAACGCCACGCCTGCCACAGGAGCCGCCTTTGGAAGGCCCTACCCTAGGACATCTGAACCGCGACGGGATCCGCATCCACGACCCGGCGCATTTCGACGGTATGCGTGCGGCCGGTGCTCTGGCTGCGAGGATCCTCGATGATCTGGCGGACAAGGTCGCGCCGGGCGTGACCACCGGTGATTTGGATGCATTCATTCTGGAGCAGGTTGAAAGTGCCGGGGCAATCTCGGCCACTGTGGGCTACAAGGGGTATCAGCACGCAAGCTGTATCTCGATCAACCATGTGGTCTGCCATGGAATCCCGTCCGAGAAAAAGCTGCGCGACGGCGATATCCTGAACATCGATGTAACGGTGGTGGTCGACGGCTGGTATGGTGACACCAGTCGCATGTTCGTCGCCGGTCGGATGAGCCGCAAGGCCGAGCGTCTGATCGACGTCACGCACGAGGCGCTGATGCGCGGCATTGCCGAGGTGAAGCCGGGCAACACGTTCGGGGATATCGGTGCTGCGATCCAGACCTTTGCCGAAGGTCACCGGATGTCGGTGGTCCGCGATTTCTGCGGCCATGGCCTGGGCCAGGTGTTCCACGCCGCCCCCAATGTCCTGCACTATGGCCGCCGGGGCGCCGGTCCCCGGCTGGAGCCGGGCATGTTCTTTACCATCGAGCCGATGATCAACCTGGGACGGCCCGAGACCAAGGTTCTGGCCGACGACTGGACTGCCGTGACCAAGGACAAGTCGCTGTCCGCGCAGTTTGAACATTCGGTCGGGGTCACCGAAGACGGGGTCGAGATCTTCACGCTCTCGCCGGGCGGCCGGTATCATCCGATCAAGGGCGGCGCGACCTGATCCCGGTCAGCCGCGCGCGAAGGGCCCGCCTGTCCCACGCCGGCAGGCCGTCGAACCATGGCACGTCTGCCAGGCGATAGCCGATCCCCGCTTCTTGCGGGTGATCCAACTCTGCGTCGATGAAGGCTATATCGGCAGGGGCAACCTGCGGCAGCCGCTTGGGCAGATAGCGCCGGTCGCCACGTCCCTTGTAGCGCTCGATGACCCGATAGGGGCCTAGCCGCAGATCGAACGCCTGCGACAGGGCCTCGAGCATTGCGCGCGGGTTGCGATTGACATCCTCGTACCGGCAATAGGCGATCTGGCCCGGCATCGTCGCCATCTCCTCCAGCCAGCGGATTTTGGCGTTGCGCAGCGCGATCGGATTTGGATAGTTGCGATCATGGGTGTGGGGCACCATGTCGGCGGTCGAGGGGTCTTCGGTTCCGTCGTCGCGATGGAATGCGCCCTGCCATTCGTGGCGCAGGAACTCGCTGAAATCAAGGGATTTGACAGCGCTGGACAGCTCCAGCGGGCGCAGATGCACGCTTTGCAGCCAGCGCAAGGGATGGCGATAGATCACCAGCGTCAGGAAACCGGGTGTGGCGGCCGTGCGCCGATCGACGAACCCATGCTTCCAGCCAAACTTTGTCCGCCGCTCGATGTCAGTGACATTGGCCAAAACAAGCTGGGTCAGAAAGTTGGTGCCGGAATTGCGCTCGCCCAGCACCTGAAACGCTGTGATCGGGTCAGCAAGGTTGCGATGGGTTCGGGGCGGCTGAAACGGCATGACTCGTCATGCCGCGAATTTGACCCGGCGTCGAGGGCCGTGTGGTTAATCGGGCCTTAACCACGATGAGGGCAGCTTGTCCACATGACGCGCAAACCCCCGATCCCCGCCTTCGAGGAGGCGCCGCTTCTGCCGCTGGAGGGCGTCGAGGTGCCTGCACTGCCGACGCGCGCGGTGCCCCCGAAAAGGTCGGCTCCGCCGAAGGTCGATCGCCGGCAGGGTCACAGAAAACGCCTGCGCGAGCGGTTCCAGAAGGTCGGAACCGCCGGGCTGGCGGACTATGAGTTGTTGGAATTGATCATGTTCCGCGCCATTCCCCAGGGCGACGTCAAGGATCGCGCCAAAGAGCTGCTCGAGGTGTTCGGCGACTTCAATCACGTCATCGCCGCGCCGCCCGCGCGCTTGCGGGAAGTCCCGGGGATCGGCGACGCAGTGATTGCCGAGTTCAAGATTGTCGAGGCGGCGGCGCATCGGTTCGCCCAGGCCGCTGTCATCGGGCGCGAGGTGCTGTCGTCATGGGACGCGTTGATGCGGTATTGCAAGACGGCGATGGCACATCGCGAGACCGAACAGTTCCGGGTTCTGTTTCTGGATCGCAAGAACGTGCTGATCGCGGACGAGCCGCAGCAGTCGGGCACCGTCGATCACGTGCCCGTCTACCCGCGCGAGGTGGTCAAGCGGGCGCTGGAACTGAATGCCTCGGCGCTGATCCTGGTGCACAACCACCCGTCAGGCGACCCCGAACCCAGCGGCGCGGATATTGCCATGACGCACAGGATTGCGGATGCGGCGGATGCTCTGGGCATCGCGCTGCACGATCACGTTGTGATCGGCAAGGATCGGGATGCCAGTTTTCGCCAGATGGAACTGATCTAAGGCGGTAGGCGACGATCTCGCTGGTGCGCGGGCACAGAAAGCACCTGCTCACGGGCAGCACATACAGACCGGACTCGACCAGATGTTATTGGATGATGTCCCGGGTCCAGACCTCGACCCGGCGGTTGATCCGACGGCCATTCGCCGTCTCGTTACACCCAAGCGGAGACATCTCGCCGTAACCCAGGGTCAGGATATTCGCGCCACCCGCAGCGGATGCACCGACCTGCGCCAACAGCGCGTCACGTACCTGCCCCGCGCGCTGACCGCTGAGGGTCTGGTTGATATCCGCGCGTCCGACCGAGTCAGTGAATCCGATCAGCAGGATTTCCTTGTTGGCGAACTCGCCCTCGTCGATCAGTTCCGCCAGGCGCAGGATGTCGGCCTGGGCCCGGCTGTCGAGTACCGAGGACCCGGTCTCGAAGCGGAACGTCAGGGACAGGCGATCGGCCGCGATCAGGTCACGCATCATGCCCTGCAATTGGTCCAGCGTGCTTTCGGCGTCCGAGGGCAGCACCGCCGAAATGAACCGCAGGCCCATGTTGTTGGCCGACAACGCCGAGATTCCCTGGTCAACAAAGCCGGTTTCAGCAATCACATCCTGGGCATCGTCCGAGGCCAGATAGGCCAGAAACTCGGTCGCGATGCCGGGGATCGGGCGGTCCGGCCGATAGACGTAGAGACGCCGGGTCAGCGGATATTCCTCGGTCTTGATGGTGAACGAGTTTGGCGGGGTCTGGATCCCGCAAACACCCTGGATCGCCAGGGATTTGGCATTCCGTTCGTTCGAGAAGCTGGTGAAACCAATGCCGTTGGGATCCGAGGCAACCGCATCCGAGACCGCCGCGTCACTGTCCATCAACCGCGCCTCTTGCGAGACGCGCACCCGCTCGCCCCGCATGACCAGGTTGAAGAATACGGCACCCGTACCCGTATCCTCGCCCCGGGCGTAAAGGTTGATCGGCGCATTGGGGCCGCCGACGTCTGCCCAGTTGGTGATTGCGCCAGAAAAGATGCGCGCGATGTTCTGCTCGGTCAGCGCGCGAACCGGGTTGTCGCGCGATGTAATGACCAGCAGGCCGTCCAGCGCCAGCACATTCTCGAAGGGCGGGCTGCTAATATCGCCAAAGCCCGCCTGAGCCACGGCCGCGACCTCGGCCTCGCGGGCCGGGCGTGTTGTCAGGGCCAGGCTGGCGGTTCCGCCGGCCAGATCCCGCATGCCAGACGACGACCCGCCGGTCGCCAGTTGGATGCTGGCCAATTCGACCCCATCGGCATCCGCCAGCGTCATCGCACCAATTCCGTCGGTTTCGGCTGCCATGGTCAGGTCTGCATCGACGACAAAGCTGTATCCGTCGACAAGCGCTGGAAGCAGACCGGTTGCCAGTCCGCGCGAGCCAGAGATCAGGAACTCGGTCTCTTCCGACACCAGGTCGGGGCACGCCGCGCCTTCGCAGCGCACGTCGCCAACCTGGATCGTCACCTCGCCAATGGCCGTGGTCAGGATGTATTCCGAGCCGTTAAAATCCTTCAACTCGCCGGTTAGCCGGATCGATCCGTCAAAAGATTCCAATACGACGGAATTGTCTTGCGCGGCTGCCGAAAGCGGCAGCAGCATTAACGGCAAAACCAACGCCCCTAATCGTATGATATGCCCGAACATTCCGTCCTCTGTCCCGCCCGCTCCACCGGGTTTTTCGTCCGCTTTCGAATACGTTGTATCAGTTTTCAGCGATACGTATATCCCCTATTGCTGAATCGATTACCAACGCTTCCCCCTGGCCGCAGTCGCCCAGATTCAGCTGCAACGCGCGGTCGGTCACAAGCTCGGCCGCTTCGGACCGCAAGGTACGCAGAACGGGGCTTTCCGGGCACGCACCCGCCGCGGCGTCAAGCTCCACGTCCAGATCAACGATCCCGGACTTCGTGCGGCTGGACTGGAACAGCGTGTACACCTCTGCCCGCGCTCCTGGGCCGGTTTGGGGGCCAAGCACGGTCAGGTATCCGCCCCCTGCGCGGCGCGCGGCACGATAATCGTTCGTGCGCCCGGACCAGACGTGACCGTCCGAGTTGTCGGGGGCACCAAACTCGCGCGCGTGCAGATCGAAATTGATATCTCCTTCCCACATCACCGCGACGCGGGTCAGACGGGACATGGTGTCGACCGATGTCCGGGCCAGTGTCGTGGCGCCGTCCTCAAACGTGGCCGAGACAACAGCGCTCTCAACCATTGCGGGAACAACGAAGTTCGCCAGCCCGTCCGTGTCGGTGAAGGCTGTGAATTGCAGGCCCGCGTGGTCGACCACAAAAGGTTGGTTGGGGCGGCAGGGCGATGCGAGCGTAGCGACGATTTCGGCGCCGACGCGAACCTGAAGCGACATGTCCACACCGCATTCGACCGCCGATTGCGGCACCACCAGCGGGGCGACCGTCGCGGGCTGGGGGGTGCCCTGCGGCGTCAGGGCCGCA